>CAZFUH010000102.1:0-12055 GCA_964522235.1 uncultured Rhodanobacteraceae bacterium | reverse complement strand
GGGCCACGGTATCGGGATTCGGGTGCGGGGGCGGCGGGGCGGCTGGGGATGGTTTGGAATTTGGGCTTGCGTTGGGTGGGGGTGGATGTGCTACTTGGTGGGGTGCATTCGGGGAGGGAGCAGCGATGACGTTGGCATTGGCCGTTCGCGTCGTGGGACTTGTCTTGGCCGCGGGGGTCGGCGCCTCGGTGGCGTCGGCGGGCGACGGGCCGGAGCCGCGCGGTGGTGCGATCTCGGTCCAGATCGTGGCTTCGCGTACGAGTTGCGTCGCGCCGTGTGCGGTGCACTTTGATGCCAGCGGTACCAGCATCGACGATCCCGATGTCGAGCCGTTCACTGATCTGGAATATTCCTGGGAGTTCGGCAATCCGGGTGCCGGTCTCTGGACCCTGGGTGCGGCGCACGGGCCGAAGAATCGTGCCGTCGGGCCGATCGCGGCGCACGTCTACGAGCAACCTGGCAACTACACCGCGACGGTGACCGTGCGCTCGCCTGGTGCAGCCGAGGCGGCAACGAACGTGGCGATCGTCGTCGCCGATCCGCAGCTCGTGTTTACCGGTGCGCAGACGGTCTGCGTCGCGGTCGATGGCGGCAACTGGAGCGGCTGTCCGGCCGGCGCCGGCCAGGTCGTCAGTGCCGATGCGTCGGCGGCCTGGGCCAGCCATGGCGGACCGGGACGACGCGTGCTGTTGCGCCGCGGCGATGTCTTCGCCGTGCCGGGAACGATCACTGCCGCCGGCAGCGGACCGGGCCAGCTCGGCGCCTTCGGCAACGGCGCCAAGCCGGTGCTGGAACAGGGGCTTGGCGCGACCTGCCTGCGCGCCGGCTCGACCACCGAAGCGACCAGTGATTTCAGCTTCCAGCACCTGCACTGTCGCAAGCCGGCCGCGGACGCGGCCGACTTCAGCGGCGCCCTGACCACGCATCCGTTCAACACCGTGCTGCCGATCGACCACATCCTGTTCGCCGACATCGACGCGCAGTCGTACGGCAGCCTCCAGGGTTGGCCGCTCGACGGTGCATTGCCGCGCGACCACGTCCGTCATCTCTTCGTCTACGAGACGCGCGACCTGCCGCCGCATACGCCGGGACAGTTCATCATCAATTTTCCGTTCGGACGCGGACTGGTCTGGCTCGGCGTGCGCATCGACCGGATCGCGCAGAGCAACTGCACCGGCACCACCTCGGCGTTCCGCACCTCGACCATCCAGCGCGCGGTAATCTCCCAGGTCGAGTTCATGAATACCTGCACCGGACCGCTGCGTATCCACAGCACGCCGTCCGCCGACCCTGACCAGATGCGGCCGGAGAAGATCGTCGTCACCGGCTCGCGCCTGGGCCCGCTGAACACCGCTGGCGCCTCCGGCAGCAATGGCGGCCCGATCTCGCTCGACCCCGGCGTCGGGCCGGGCGATCAGATCCGCGACTACGTCTTCGAAGGCAACCTGGTGCTGTACTCGGCCAACAACAACAATGGCTTCGACTGGAGCGGGTACAACTTCATCGCCCGCAACAACGTCTTCGACCTGCGCGGCTCGGCCGCGGCCGGCGGCGAGTTCGCGATCTTCGTCAAGAACGGCGGCGATCACGGCAGCAGCGATCGAATCCGCTTCGTGCACAACACGGTGTACCAGCTGCAAGGAGAGGTCGGCTCCTGGCACAGCATGTTCGCCAACTTCGAAGGCGCTACCGAAGTCGGCGCCGCGAACAATGCCCTGCGTACCACCGGCGGCAGCGCCGCCGGCCAGGTCGCGACCGGCGATTTCGCGATCAATGTCGGCAACGTCGTCTCGGGACCGGCCGCGCCCGACCCGCTGCTGGTGCCGCTGCCGTCGCTGGCCGATCTGTCCGGTTACTGCCCGAGCGTCGGCGGCGGCTTCGACGGCACCGCCGCGACCGGTTGGGGCGCGCGCGACTTCTTCGGGCAACCGCGTCGGCCGCAACCCAGCCCCGGTTTATGCGAAGGCGAGCCCGACTTGATCTTCGCCGACGGCTTCGACGGTGGCTGAACCGGCTTCCCTGCGTGGCGGTGATCGCGCACACTGTGCGCATGCGCTTCGTTCTCAAGCTCGGTACGTCAACCGTCACCGGCGGCTGCGGTACGCCCGACCGCGACCGCCTGTCCGCGTATGCACGTGTGCTGCGCGAGCTGGCGGCGCTCGGCCACGAACCGATCCTGGTCAGCTCCGGCGCGGTGGCGGCCGGACGCGCGCTGCGCCCGGACATCACCGCCGGCCGCGACGTGCCGCACAAGCAGATGCTGTCGGCGCTCGGTCAGCCGGTGCTGATGGCGTTGTATCGCGAGCTGTTTGCCGAACAGGACATGCAGGTCGCACAGATCCTGCTCACCCATGCCGACGTCGAGCACCGGCGCCGCTACCTCAATGCCCGCACGACCCTGCTCGGCCTGCTCGGCGCCGGCATCGTGCCGATCGTCAATGAGAACGACACCCTGGCCACGGCCGAGATCCGGGTCGGCGACAACGACCAGCTGTCGGCGCTGATCGCCGGCCTCGTCGATGCGCCTCTGCTGGTGCTGTTGACCGACCAGGATGGACTGTACGACGCCGATCCGCGCCGGCATCCGGGCGCCCGCCGGATCGAGCGCATCGACGGACCGGAAATTCCGCCGGAAATCTGGCAGGCCGCCGGCGGCAATGCCGGCACCATGGGAACCGGCGGCATGCTGACCAAGTTGCGCGCGGCCGAGATCGCGCGCCGCGCCGGTACGCGTACCGTGATCGCGAATGGCGCCGATCCGGCGATCCTGTCCGCGATCGTCGCTGGCGAGCCGGTCGGCAGCGAGATCTGCGCGCTGCTGGCGCCGCGCGAAGCGCGCAAGCGCTATATCCTCGCCGGCGGCCGCGCCCGCGGCGCGATCCTGGTCGACGCCGGCGCACAGGCGGCGCTGGCCGGCAATCGCAGCCTGCTAGTGGTGGGCGTGACCGCGGCCGAGGGCGGCTTCGGCCGTGGCGACACGGTCGAGATCCGCGCCGGTAACGGCCGACCGCTGGCGCGCGGGATCGCAAACTATGCCGAGGCCGAGTTGACGCGCATTGCCGGCCGCCGCGCCGGCGACATCGAGGCTACGCTCGGCTACGGCTACGGACCCGAGGCCGTCCACCGCAACGATCTGGTGCTGCTGTGATCGCGCCGGCCGTCCACCGCTGTTCCGCCGTCCACTCGCCGACATCGCCATCGCCATGAAATCCTCGGACCTGCAAGCCCCCGCCCAAGCCGCCGCCGCGCGCGCCACGCTGCCGGCGCTGGCCGCCAGCACGCCGGCCCAGCGCAACGGCTTTCTGTCGGCGCTCGCGGCTCGACTGCGTGCCGACCTGGACGCGATCCTCGCCGCCAACGGCGACGATCTCGCGCGCGCGCCGGCTGATCTGTCCGACTCGCTGCGTGACCGACTGCGCCTGGATCGGCAACGCGTGCAGGCGCTGGCCGCCGCCGTCGAGCAGCTCGCTGCCGAACCCGACCCGCTTGGCAGCCGCTTCGATGTGCGCACGCTGGACAACGGCCTGCGCCTGCATCGCCGGCGCGTCCCGCTCGGCGTGCTCGGCGTGATCTATGAAGCGCGACCGAATGTCACCCTGGATGTCGCCGCACTGGCGATCAAGACCGGCAACGCTGCCGTATTGCGCGGCGGCAAGGAGGCGCTGGCCAGCAACCGCGCCCTGGTCGCCTGCGTGCGTGCCGCGCTCACGCAGGCCGGCCTGCCCCCTGACGCCGTGCAGTTCATCAACCGCAGTGACCGGGCCGAGGTTCTGGCCATGCTCGAATGCGCCGACGGCATCGACCTGATGATCCCGCGCGGCGGTGCCGCCCTGCACGCCTATTGCCGGCAGCATGCTCGGATGCCAGTGGTCACCGGCGGCATCGGCATCTGCCATCTGTACGTCGACGAGCATGCCAATCTGGAGCGCGCGCTCGCCGTCATCCGCAATGCCAAGGTGCAGCGGCCGACGGTCTGCAATGCGCTGGATACCGTGCTGGTGCACGAAGCGGTCGCCGCGCGCCTGCTGCCGGCACTGGCCCGGCACCTGCTCGACGATGGCGTCGAGCTGCGTCTGGATGCGCGCGCGCTCGCCGCGCTCGGCGAGCCACCGCCCGGCCTGCGCGTCGCGCCGGCAGGCGATGGCGACTTCGACCGCGAGTGGCTGGCCCTGGTGCTCGGTGTCGCCGTGGTTGCCGATCCGGCCACGGCGATCGCGCACATCCGGCGCCACGGCAGCGGCCACAGCGACGGCATCTTGAGCGACGACGCCGGCCGCGCCGGCCAGTTCCTTGAACAGGTCGACTCGGCAGCGGTGTACTGGAACGCCAGCACCCGCTTCACCGACGGCGGCGAGTTCGGCCTCGGCGCCGAGGTTGCGGTGTCGACCCAGCGCGTGCACGCGCGCGGCCCGATGGGCCTGGAGCAGCTGACCAGCTACAAGTGGGTGGTCGAGGGCGACTATCACGTTCGCTGATGCGAACCAGACACGGGCACTAGAACCGTCCCGAGTCCGCGCTCGGGAACGCGACCACGGTGGCATCGACGCTGCAAGTAGCGCGGCAGTGCTCTTTGCGCACTCGCTGCGTTGCTGGCACGCGACCTGCGTAACCCAGGGCCAACCCGACCCGGAGCCCTGCCCATGATCTTCCGTATTCTGACCCTCGCCGCCTTCGCGGCCGGCTGCGCTGCGGCCGACGACGTGCGCGGCCAGTCCTTTCAATGGTTTGACGGCAGCTTCGTCAACACGCAGACACTCAGCTGCGTACAGAACACGCCGGAGGTGCTGACCATGGCCAGCCTCGGCTACTTCGGCACAGCGGACGCGACCCGGCCGTTTGTCGGCGAGCCGTATTACGCCCGCGTCATCGTCGGCACGGTCGGCAATCCCTGCCCCGGCGGTGCCCAGGTCGCGGTCGAGGTACTGATGCCGCTGGCGACGACGCCGGTGATCGGCGACAGCGACTTCTACACCCGCTGCTTTCTGACCCGGTTGAGCACCAATGAACGGGTCGAATACGTTGACGGCAGCTGTCCACTGGTGCCCGGCATAGCGCCGGAAGGGCGCTGGTCGTACAACCCGAATCCGGCGTTCGGCCCGGCCTGGCCGGTCGCCAGCGGCTACATGCTGGAAATCTATTTTCCGGTCCGGACGATGACGCCGCTGAGCGGTATCGCCGACGGCGACAACGCCCGCTTCGCCGGCGTCATCCGCTCGCTGGACGGGCTGACCGACCCGTACAGCTTTCCGGTGCAATGGGTCTTCGTCGCGCCCAATAGCGATCTGATCTTCGGCAACGGCTTCCAGTGACGCAACCCCTGCCGCTGCAGCGGACCCAGAGACGCCGATACGACAGACGGTCGATCGAAACAAGAACGCACGCCGCGTCTGCGCGGCGTGCGTTTGGTTTCCAACAAGCGGTGCTTCAGCGCAAGGTCACTGCGTGCTCGCGCCGTTCCAGCAGACTGGCTGCACTCTGGTCACTCAGACGCAGGTCGCGCAGTTCGAACGGGCCGCTGACATCACCGCGATCGAGCACCGGAAAACTCAGGCTCAGCTCGCCGCGACCCGGCTCCGACCAGGCCGCGGCATGGGCGATGCCCAGGGGCACCAGCTCGCCCTTGTCGTCATGACCGTAGAGCACACCGCGCAACTCGTAGCGGCCGGCGGTCGCGACCTCGACGCCAAAGCTCAGCACGATCGCGCCGTCGACGCGGCGGCTGTACCACTCGTAGTCTCCGGCCAGTCGCGCGGTCGGCGCGACGACTGCGACCGCAGTGCGGGCATCGCGCTGAAACAGGCGTCCATTGGCGTCTGCCGCGACGCTCGCGTGCACGTCCCAGAGACCGGCCTGGGCGCGAAGCTTTGTTGGCACCCGACCTTCGACGACGTGGCCGTCCTTGTCGCCGGCGACGCGCAACTCGTGACTGCTGCCATCCGGCGCAATCAGGAGCGCCGCGGCGGAATCGACCTGACTGCCGCCGACCAGGGCCAGATCGAGCTTCAGCTCAGCGCCGGCGTAGACCGTGTCGACCCGGGACTGCAACTGCAGCCGGTGTTCGCTGTTCGCCTCCAACACGTGCACGACGTAGTCGCCGTCGGCGGCATCGACGATCACGGCGGCATCCTGCTCGTAGCCGTCCCGCAGCCGGAAGCCGACGGCGCCGGCGCTGGCATCCATGCCGGCAGCGCGCAACGCGTCGGCATCGACCAGGGTATCGGCAGCCTGCGCAAAATCGACGCGGGCACCGCCGCTGCGGATCGCGACCTGATCCAGACGCAGCGCCTGGGCTCGGGTCGAAGGACTGATCAGAACCACGGCGCCGGGCGCGGTCAGCGCGAGTTCGTAGCCGGCACGCAGTGCATCGCCGTCGACACGCTGCCAGTATTCGCGGCTGTCGGCCTGGTATGGCGGCGACAAAGACAGCCGGGTGTCGGCCGACAGGGACTGGAAGAACTCCAGGGGTTCACGCTCGGACGATGCGATCGTGCCCCGTTCGGCGGCCAGCGCACGCGGCGGCACCAGATCCCCGGCCTTGGCCGGAAGCAGCTCGCGCTGCTGGGCGAATGCACTGACGGCAAAAACGGCACAGGCCAGGGCCAGGCCGGTACGGAAAGTATTGGCAATCCGGTTGGTCATGGTCGCGGCCTCACAGGTCGTTGCGCAGGATCACGTCCAGGCCGAAGCAATTGCGTCGGCTCTGGTTGTGGTTGAGGAAGTAGCCGCTGCTGGTCGCCTGGTGGTCGTTGAACCACAGAAAGCCGGCAGCACGCTGGCTGGTACAGCTCAGGAAGCCGTCGGCACAACTGGGAAGCCAGTTCTTGGTGAATGCCAGGCCGACGCTCTGGGTGTATCCGGCACAGTACGAGTTCGCACTCCAGACCGCGATCCTGACCTCGGTGCCGACCACGTTCCAGAAGCCCTTGGGCGTAGCCGGCCGCCCGGCGGTGCCGAGCAGGTTGTTGGCGTTGTAGTGCGCCATCCAGCTGACCTGCTGTTGGCGCACGGCATCGTTCTGGTAGCCGAGCAGCCAGCCCAGGGCAGCCTCGAAGACGTTGCCGGCGATGACCGCGTCGGCCAGCGGCGTGCCGGCGCTCGACGGCGCCAGCGCATTGACCCAGCGCGTGCGCTGGATGATCAGCGGGTAGCGCGAGTCATAGGTCGGATTCGACAGAATCCAGCGCATGACGTTGCCGCCGTTGGAGTGGGTGATCACGACCAGATCGGTGATCCCGCGGCTGGTGATGAAGTTGTGCAGCTGACCGGCCAGGCAACCGGACGCGCGACTGTCCCACATGTACTGGGTGAAATCGCAGTTGACGACGACATAGTTGGCCTGGTTCGGCAGCCCCTGGCGCACCGAGTTGACGAAGGCGCTGGTCCAGTAGTCGCCCAGGGCGTTGGTCTGGTGACCGGTACCGTGAACGAAGGCGACGCCGGTATTGGCGAGGGCCGTCAACGGCGCGAGCAGCAGGGCGAGCAGCACGCCGTGCAGGTATCGAAGCATGAATGAGTTCTCCCCGTAATTGAAAACTGGCCACCGACGGCGTTGCTGCCGGTGCGACGAGCGTCCTTGTGCGCTGATCGTCCTGACCGTAGTACGCAGCCCTCCCGCTGCGCCGCCGGCCCTCCACACGCCGGCGTACGGAAGCTAGCACGGTCGGCGGAACTTGCCATGACGCGGCGCAATATCCGGCGCTGTGGTTGGCGTTCCGCGCCGCCACTCGGCGATGCCAGTAGTCGATACGCAGCGGTACGGAACCGCGCTGTCGCGATGACAGAGGCCGAATACGTGTCTGCTACGACTGCACCGGGTGTTGCGCTATCGTCGCAACTGTCAGGATGCCGGAGCAGGCCGATGGACCCATTTCTCGATGCTGCAATCGCCGAGGCCAGAACCGGCCTGGCCGAAGGCGGCATTCCGATCGGCTCGGTTCTGGTCCACCAGGGCCGCATCATCGGTCGCGGTCACAATCGTCGCGTGCAGCGCGGCAGCAGTGTGCTGCACGGCGAAATGGATGCCCTGGAGAATGCCGGTCGGCTTGAGGCCGCCGTCTATCGGGACAGCGTGCTGTACACGACGCTGTCGCCGTGCGCGATGTGCAGTGGCGCGATCCTGCTGTATGGCATTCCGCGCGTGATCGTTGGCGAGAACCAGACCTTTCTCGGCGAGGAAGCCCTGCTCCGTGGCCGCGGCGTGCATGTCGACGTGGTCCAGGATCGGCGCTGCATCGAATTGATGCGCGACTTCATCGCCGCCTTTCCTGCGCTTTGGAACGAGGACATCGGCACCGTCTGAGCGCAACCGTCGCGCCGGACAACGCCACCGAGGGCGTTCGGTCGCAGTCAGTCGTCAGGCAGCTTTTCCCGGGAGCTCAGCTGACCCGGTCGAGCATGCGGCGATGGCCGATCAGTCGAGCCCAGGATCGCCCGACCACGAACAGGGTGTAGTAGCCGGCCTCCAGGACGATCTTCGCCGGCGTCCGGCGATCGATACGCAGCGCCGGTTCGGCAGCGCACAGGTGGACGTCCAAGCCCAGATGTCCGGCCAGCAGCCGGCAGCGAGCCAAGTGATAGCGGTTGCTGACCAGGACCACAGGACCAGGCGGCAGCAGTCCGCGCGCTTGCCGCAGATTGTCGACGGTGTCGGCCGAACGCACTTCGATCGACAGGCGCGCCGCGGCCTCGGGCATGCGTCGCAGCAGCCAGTCCCGGCCGGCCTCGGCCTCACTGGGCTCGCCTGGACAACCGTTGCGGCCGCCGCTGAGCACGACCACCAGGTCAGGGTGCCGGCGCAGCAAGGACAGACTCCGGCGCAAGCGCCAGGCATAGTCGCGATCGGGTTTGCCGCCGCGCAAGCGTTTGCCGAGCACGATGGCGCCTTTGACCGGCTGAGCCGACTCGCAAGCGACCTGGCGCGCCGTGCGCCAGGTCCGCGCCAGAAACCACAGGTAGATGCCGCCGAGACTGACCACGTTCGCGAGCGCGCCGATCAGCAGCACGTGCAGCACGTCGGGATCGCGCCAGGGCGAGCCGTTTCGATTGCGGGCATTTCGTGAATTCTGCGTTGTCGCCGCCATCCGCCTATACTCGTTGCCCTTTTTCGCCTGGAGCGTTCCGCTTGCAACCTTGTCGCATCCTAGCCCACACCGCCAGCAGTTGTCTGGGCAGCGGCCTGTCAGCTCAGCGCGACGCACTGGCGGCGCGTCGATCCGGCCTGCGTGCCAATGACTATACCAAGGCACCGCTGGCGACATGGATCGGCCGCGTCGACGGGCTGGAGGACGTGCCGCTGCCGGAGCAATGGTCGCCGTGGGATTGCCGCAACAATCGCCTGGCCTGGCTGGCATTGCGCCAGGATGATCTGCTCGACACCCTGCTCGATCTTCGCGCCCGGTATCCGGCGCTGCGCCTGGGGATCGCCGTCGGCACCAGCACGGCAAGCATCGAAGAGAGTGAGCGCGCCTACCTCGAACTCGATGCCGAGGGCCGCTTCCCGCCCGCGGCACGCCGGCCGCAGGTGCATCAGCCGCACTCACTGGCGGCGTTTCTGCAGGTCGCTCTGGACTGGCATGGACCGTGCATGAGCATCTCGACGGCATGCTCGTCCAGCGCCAAGGCCTACGCCGCCGGCGCGCGCTGGCTGCAGCAGGACCTGTGCGACGCGGTCCTGGTCGGCGGTTGCGACAGCTTGTGCGGCAGCACCCTGCATGGCTTTGCCGCGCTGCAGCTCACCTCGAGCCAGCCGTGCCGACCGTTCGATGCCGGACGCGACGGCATCAGCATCGGCGAAGCGGCGGCATTCGCGATCCTGGTCCGCGCTGACGACGACGACCCGCCAGGCAGCCCGTATCTGCTCGGCTATGGCGAGAGCGCCGATGCCCATCACATGTCGGCACCGCATCCGGAAGGTGCCGGCGCCCGACTGGCGATCGAGGCGGCGCTGCGACGCGCCGGACGGACTCCGGCCCAGGTCGACTACATCAACCTGCACGGCACCGCCAGTCGTCTGAACGATGAGGTCGAGGCAAGCCTGATCGCCGAGCTGTTCCCCGAACACACCGTGGCCAGTTCGACCAAGGGCTGGACCGGCCATACCCTGGGGGCCGCCGGCGCCCTGGAGGCCTGTTTTTCGCTGTTGAGCCTGAGCCACGGGCTGCTGCCCGGCACCCTGAATTGCCAGCAGCTGGATCCGGCCTGCGGCGCCCAGATTCTGACCGACAACCTGAGTCGCGATAGCGCATTCGTGCTGAGCAATTCCTTCGGCTTTGGCGGCACCAATGCCAGTCTGCTGTTCGCTCGAGGAGTTCCGCGGTGATGCACCTGCGGGTCTTGGGCATCGGTTTCTGGGCACCGGGCGTCCCCGACTGGCAAGCGGCGCAACCGTTTCTGTCCGGCACCGTGCCATGGCCCGAGCTGGCGGCACCGGGTCGTCCGAGCACGAATCTGATGCCGCCGAACGAGCGCCGACGCGCGCCCGACAGCGTTCTGCTGGCCTTGACCGTGGCCGAACAGGCCTGCACCGCGGCCCGGTTGCAACCGGCGGCCCTGACCAGTGTCTTCGTCTCGAAGTTTGGTGACCTGGCGATCAACGACTACATGTGTACGATCCTGCGCGAAGATCCAGCCGCGATGTCGCCGACCAAGTTTCACAACTCGGTGCACAACGCGCCCTCTGGCTACTGGAGCATCGCCACCGGTGCGCAGGTACCGGCGACGTCGATTGCGGCGTCCGACTTCAGTGTCGCTGCCGGTCTGCTGGAAGCGGCCGTACAGGCGAACGAAGCCGATACACCGATCCTGCTGGCCGCCTACGATGTCGCTGCCGCCGGGCCGATGCGCGAGGTCGCCGCCTGCCAGCTTGCGTTCGGTGCCGCCCTGGTGATCGCCGCGAGCGATGCCGATATCGAACTCGGATCCGGGCCGAGCTTGATTCTTGAGCTTGAACCCGGCAATGGCTCGGCGGATGCGCACACAGCCAACGACCCTCTGATCGCCGCGAACCCGATCGCCGCCGCCCTCGTGCCCCTGCTCCGTGCCCTCGCCGGCCACGACCAGGACCGGCAGCTGCGGCTGCCGCTGTCGCCGGGTCTGGACTTGAGGCTTCGGGTACGCCCATGAGCTCGACCGATCCCCAGCGCGTCGCGATCGTGATCCCGGCTCTGAACGAGGAGATCGCGATCCGAGCCGTCGTCGAGTCAGTGCTGGCGCTGTGCCCGAATCTGATCCTGATCGACGATGGCTCCACCGACGCCACACTCGAACGCATCGCCGACCTGCCGATGACCCTGGTTCGGCACCCGGCGCCGCGTGGCAAGGGCGAGGCGCTGCGTGCCGGCTTCCGCAAGGCACTGGAACTGGGCCACGACGCCGTCATCACCATGGATGGCGACGGCCAGCACGATGCCGCCGACATTCCGCGCCTGCTGGCGGCGGCGCGCCAGTTCCCGGACCACCTGGTCATCGGCGCGCGCCTGATCAACCGCGATCGCCAACCATGCTTGCGGCGACTTGCCAACGATTTCGCTGACTGGGGCATCGGCTGGGCCTGCGGTCAGCGGCTCACTGACACCCAGAGCGGTCAGCGCTATTACCCGCGCGCGGCCTTGGAACTGGCCGATATCGCCAGCGAGGGCTTCGTGTTCGAGAGCGAGATCCTGATCGAAGCGAGCCGGCGGCGGGGCCTGCGGGTGGTCGCCGTGCCGATCGAGTCGCGCTATCACGGCAGCTTCCGAGCCAGCCATTTCCGCGCCCTGCCGGACTTTCTGCGCATCACCGCCCGGGTGATCGGGAAGATCGTCCGCCACGGCGGTCTGTGGTCAAGTTTTCGCAGTTCGCGCCGCGCGCCGCCGTTGCTGGTTGATCCGCCGGCCTGAACGGTTTTCCCCCATCGCAGCGGCAACCCGGATAATCTCCGCTCGGGCCGCATCGGAGCAGACCATGCAGCAATGCGACATCGCAATTCTCGGCGGCGGTCTGGCCGGACTGAGTCTGGCGCTACAGTTGCGCAACCGGCACCCGGAGCTGTCGATCCGTGTGCTGGAGCGCCAGCGCC
>CAZFUH010000101.1:0-12129 GCA_964522235.1 uncultured Rhodanobacteraceae bacterium | reverse complement strand
GATCGGGGCCGAAGACCAAGCGAGAAGGGTGCGAAACTTCCGGCGCACTACACTAGCTCTCGCCTTCGATGCCGATTTCGTGCAGCGCCTCGACCAGCCGTGAGGGAAGAATGTAGCCGCGGAAGTAGTCATCAGAAAACCAGATGTAGCCGCCGTCGAGCGCCGATCGTGCCCATCGGCTGAATCGTAGGAAGTAGCTCCGCTCGCTGTCGAGGTTGAAGTGCCAGCGAATCCGTCTGCCACCATGCCGGAACGCGATCGTCATGTCGCCGTACGGGTCTTCTTCACCGTGCGCGTCCACCGGCAGCTCCAGAATCAGGTCCTCGATGCAAACCCCGGACTTGGCGACGAATGTGCGTACCAGGTCAGCGTATTCGTCGACCAGCTGGTTTCCGACCCAGCCACCCTGAACCTCTGGATACAGAACGAGTCGGTCGCTGGCATGTTCCTGGAGCAGCCGTTCGAGCTCGCGGTGCGCGGAATCGGCAGTATCGACTTCGACTTCTCGCGGCGCCGGCAGCAGCCCATGTACTTGCAGCATCTCGACCAGCCTCGTCCCGGCGCCGGCGAAGGATCGCGCGGCGGCAGCGTCTGCGGCGACATCGAGACTGGAACGGCCGGATCGCGCCTGTTCGATTCGCAGAAGACTGTGGTCTACCGCGAACGAGATTCCCGCTCGGCACCACTCATGGAGGTCTCGATCTTCGCTCTCGAACCGGAAGCTGCGCGACTCGATTTCCTGCCCAATGCACTTTTTGATCCAGGACTCCCGCCAGGGCTGCGTATCCCAGGCTTTCGCCAGCGCTTCCACGGCCGGATGCAGCGAGCAGATGAATCCGACCAGCGCTCGGGCATGGATGTCGAACTCGCCGTCGTGCACGATCGTCAGCTCGACCGGCCCATTGCGCGGACAGGTCACCATCGGCCCATAGTTCGCACCGTGCACGACGGCTCGGAAGAAGTCGAATCGGACGCGTTCTGGCGGTCGCAGCTTGCCGAGCTTGCGGACGAAGGCTGCGAACCGCAGCCGGATGATTTCGTCCCCGGGCTTGGCGATGGCGTCGCAGCCACTTTTGAACAGGTTTGCCAGTGCCCGACGTACCTTGTCGTCGGCGCAATAGAAGCGCAGCTCAGTGATGTAGCTCATCGCTCCCCCGTGGCTCCAGCCGAACGGAAAGCTTCGGCAACGCACTGCATCTTCAAGCCGCGCTACGTCCAGCCTCGTCGGCGCCAACGGCTTCGCCCCAGATCGGCTCGGGAATCTGCACCTGCTCCCGGTAGTAGAGCGATTCCTTGCTGCCAAAAAAATACCCTTCGACGGCGGCGCTTCCGAACCGACGCAGCCGTGCCTTGGCTGCGATGCTGGTGGACAAATAGGCCAGGCAGTCGAGAATGGCGAGCATCCCATCGCCTTCCTGACCGCCGTGATAGTTGAAGTCGCCGCTTGCGAAGCGGCCGAGATCGGGGTGCTGGAAGCCTAGATGCAGATGGGAGCCGTTGTCGTAGAAATAGATCAGGTTTCTGGCCAGCCGGTCGTCGACAACAAACCCGTCCGGGCAGCCGCCCGAGCAGTATCCAGGAAACCTCCATTCGACATTCATGTCCTCGGTTCGAGAATAGGCATTCAATTCCGGATTGAAGTACGCGGCGATCCGCTCGAAGTTTTCGTCGCTCCGGTCGTTCAGATAGGCCAGGAGCAGGCTCGTGATCGCGGCGTGGGTGGACTTGTTTCTCGGCCGGATTCGAACCAGCAGCTTGTCGTCCCCGGGATAGTCCGGGCCAAAGAAGCACATGTTCCGGTCCAGCGCGGCATCGAAATACGCGGACTCCGCCGCCTGTGCCGACGGATACGTCCGGAACTCGCCGTCGAAGTAGCAGGTGACACCGGTCTCGCTGCAACCCTCCTCGGCGTGGAAGTAGACGCATCCGGCGCCGATCGATGCCAGCGAGCGGGCAAACTCCATCGCACTTTCGAGCGATGTTTGTTCGCTGACCAGATCGACGGTCTTCCATCCCGGGTACCGCAGCGCGCAGTGATTGATCTGCGCAGGCGACCGCCACGATGCCCTGTCGAATGCGGTCAGTTGCTTCCGAATCGACGTCTTCCATCCGGTTTTCGCTTCGATCAGCAGCTTGCAGGCAATCATCATTTCGTCGTTTTCCTGAGCTTGTTCTCGAGCAGTTTTGTCGCCCGTGGCCTGGGTAGCCCGTTCCGATGCCGAGATCGCGGCATCCTAGCGACGAACGGTCGGTGATCGCTACGCCAACTCGTCAAGTTCCGACCGGCAGCGCTGGACAGATCGTCAAGTATGAGAACAGCACGTGGAGGAGGCGATGTTGCATGTCGACCTTGCCCTCTTGCGCCAATGATTTTCCCGGCGCCGGGACGAATCATGTTCGCTCAACAGATGTCTACCATGCCTGGCTTCGATACCGGGCCAGGCGAGCCATCACATCCGGATCAATGCGCTTGCCCCAGACACCGTTCAACAGCATCCGGAACGCAGGCTGCTGTCGGGCAAGGGCTTCGATCCGATCCACGACCTTGCCACCGTGATAGCGGAGCAGATCCTCCAGCGGCCCGGCCGCCAGCACTTGAATGTGTCTATTCGACGGATCGGCCGGAATGCGCGCGAGTACTTCGACTATGGCGTCTAGACAGAGCCAAGGGTCGGATTGCGGCAGATCCCAGTCGAGGTCGTGACCCGAGCCATGCGCGGCCATCGGCTGCTCCCATTGGGCGATCCAGTGCTCGGCAACTTCGGCGGGCGATCGATCTTTCACGGCGGATCGAGGCTAGCGGTTCAATCGCCGCGGTTCAATCGGTACCCAGTTCGTGCTTCCGTAGCCGATCCCGCTACTCTACTTCTTGCACCGCTGCCGAGCGGGCTGCCACTCCTGCCTCGGTTCCGCGGGCCGCCACAACCCCTGAACCGGACGATGAGCAAGCAGCCACCATGAGCGATCGCGAGCAATACCGCCACTTCCTGCCGATCCCAACCCGCTGGAAGGACAACGACGTCTATGGTCACGTCAACAACGTCGAGTACTACAGCTACTTCGACACCGTGATCAACACCTATCTGATCGCCGAAGGCGGCCTGGATATTCATCGCGGTGCCGCGATCGGCCTGTGCGCGGAGTCGCATTGCCGCTTTCTCGGCGAGATCGCCTTCCCGGAAACGATCGAAGCGGGCCTGCGCGTCGACAAGCTGGGCAATTCCAGCGTCCGCTACGGCATTGGCCTGTTCCGGCGTGGTCAGGATGCGCCGGCGGCCGAGGGGTGGTTCGTGCATGTCTTCGTCGACCGCATTACACGCAAGTCGTTACCGATTCCTACACCGATCCGTGCCGCACTCGCTCGGATTTGTCGTGGCGCGGACGTGGATGCCGGTGCGGGCGCCGCGCACGAGGCGGAACGCGGCACCGGCGTAGCCGACACTGCGTCAAGACGGCTCGAACCAGCATGCCGCGTCGAAACCGATGGACAGGCAGCAGGGCCGGCAGCGCGAAGTTTCGGGCTTGGTTCTGCACTCGTGGCGGCGCAACGATGAAGGTGCGCGCCGCGGTCCTGCGCCGGATGGGCCTGCCGACACCCTATGCCGACGCGCAGCCGTTGACGATCGAGACCCTGGAGCTGGGTCCACCCGGCCCGGGTGAACTGTGTGTGCGCGTGCTTGCCGCCGGTCTGTGCCATTCCGATCTGTCGGTGATCGATGGCAGCCGGCCGCGGCCGTTGCCGATGGTGCTTGGCCACGAAGCCACCGGCGAGGTCGTCGAGATCGGTGCCGGCGTCGGCGATTTCTCGGTCGGCGACCGGGTCGTGTTTTCGTTCGTGCCCTCGTGCGGACATTGTCTTCCGTGCGCCGGCGGCCGACCGGCGCTGTGCGAGCCCGGCGCTGCGGCCAATACTGCCGGCCAGCTGCTTGGCGGCGGCCGGCGCTGGCACGACGGCGGTGGCGACCCGCTGCAACATCACCTGGGTGTATCCGGCTTTGCCGAATACACCGTGGTTTCCGCGCGTTCGGCCGTGCGTATCGATGCCGATCTGGCGCCGGCGATCGCGGCGCTGTTCGGCTGTGCGGTGATGACCGGCGTCGGCGCTGTCGTCAACACCGCCCGGGTCCGGCCCGGCGAGGGCGTGGCCGTATTCGGTCTAGGCGGCGTTGGTCTTGCCGCCGTGCTCGGTGCCCGCGCCGCCGGCGCCTATCCGCTGATCGCCATCGATGTCGTAGCCGACAAGCTGACGCTGGCCACGGAGCTCGGCGCCAGCCATGTCCTGGATGCACGCGACAGCGGCATGGTCGAAGCGATCCGCGATTTCAGCGACGGCGGCGTCGACCATGCGATCGAATCGGTTGGCAACGAGCAGGTGCTGGCGAATGCCTATGCCGCCACCCGCCGCGGCGGCTGCACGACCAGTGTCGGTCTGCCGCCGCCGCAACGCATGTTCAGCGTGCCGGCGCTCAGCCTGGTCGCCGAGGAACGAACGATCCGCGGCTCGTACATGGGCTCGGCGGTGCCACAACGCGACATTCCGCGCTATGTCGCGCTATACCGTGCCGGCCGGCTGCCGGTCGATCGTCTATTGACGCACCGATTGTCACTGCCGCAGATCAATATCGGCTTCGATCGCCTGGCCAGTGGCGAGGCGATCCGGCAGATCATCGAGTTCTAGTGTAGTGCGCCGGAGATTTCGCACTAGCCGCCGTAGCGACGACGCGACACCAGGGCGATCGCGAACACTCCGAGCAGCAACAGCGCCAAGCCGAATGCGCCTACGGTCGGTACCGGCTGCGCCGGCGCCGGTGGTGGTGGCGGACCACCGCCGGTGACTTCAAAGCCGCCGGCCAAGGTTGCGGTCAAGGTCTCACCGGCATTGATGCCAACCACATCGCGCAGCCCCAGCGCTGCCGAACCGGCGATGCTCAGGGTCGCGGTGGCGGTATTGGCATTGACCACGACCAGGTTGGACAGCGTAATGCCGGCGCCGAACGAGACCTGCATGCCCGGCGCGAATCCCAGACCCTGGATGGTGACGTTTACCGTTGCGCCCGGAGTGCCGCTGGCCGGCGTGACATTGGTGATGTCGAATTGGGCGATATCGGGAATGTCGCCGAACGAGGTCGTCGCCAGAATGGTTACGCTCGCACCTGGCGCCAGACTGCGATTCCACTGGACGGCGGCGCCGTTGTCGATGCAGCTGGTTGTCGACAGGGCGCTGTCCAGCGCACCGCTGCCGATCTGCGCCCAGACATTGCTATAGCCGGCGCCAGTATAGGCATCGGCCGGGGTCTGCGGAATGTACAGGATGTAGTAGCTCGCCGGAGTTCCACAGTCGCTGCCGCCGATGCTGTTCGAGCTGCCTTCCAGGAACGGGATGCCGCTGTCGCTACCGGCCAGGTAGATGTCGCCAGCGAGAAAAATGCGTACGTCCTGCGCCGCCACCCCGCCGTTGGTCAGCGTGAATCGCTTGCTGAAAAAGTTGTCGCCATTGACGTAGCGGACGACTTCGCTGCTGCTCAGCCCGGACGCACCGAGCTGGTTGCCGATCGTGACCTGAAACGGGTCGGCCGTGGTGCCGCTGCCGGACACCGCGCTCAGCGAGCGTCCGGAATAGGCGCTGACCGCGCCCAGGCCGCCGGTCGCCGAGCCGCTGCTGTGATTGCCGAAGTCCGGGCCGTACTGGACGCCGCCGGCGTGCACCAGCCAGCCCATGTCTGCGGTTCCGGTGGAGCCGGACGGATAGATCTGGCCGACCCCGGGAATGTCGGCATTGATGATCTGGTACGAATGCTCGTCGCCGACGTGGATGGTCAAGGGGTTGCCATTGATGACGCGGACCGCCGGCGCGCCACCGCGAACACCGTAGAGGGTGCCGTCCTTGTCAGCAAGAGCGGGCGGAACGGCAGCCAGCATCAAGGCCGAAGCGGTACCGAGCGGGAGTAGAAAACGAAAGATCGTCGCAAGCATGGACAAAGGCTCCGGAAGAAAGTCGGGGACGAGGCGCAAGGCCCCAACCTTCAGGAACGCAGAAACCTGCCGGCAACTGCAATCGGCCCGACAGTCCGCCTTCCAGCACACGCTGTCGGTTCCGCTTCGAGCCTGTTTGGAGAACGCAGCCTTGGGCGCCGAAAGGAGCGGGCGCCGTACTTCTGGGCACTGCCGGGAAACAATCATGAAACCGGTTTGGATGCAGCGCGCAACGCCGCTCAGTCGGCCTGAGCGGCACGCTGCTCCAGAACCGCGACCGCCGGCAGGGTTTTGCCTTCGAGGAACTCCAGGAACGCACCGCCGCCGGTCGAGATATACGAGACCTTCGACTCGACGCCGAACTTTTCGACCGCCGCGACGGTATCGCCACCGCCGGCGATCGAAAACGAACTGCTGGCAGCGATCGCCCGCGCCAGTGCCTCGGTGCCCTGGTCGAAGGCGTCGAACTCGAATACGCCGACCGGACCGTTCCAGACCACGGTGCCGGCGCGGCTGACCAGCTCGCCGTAGCGCAGCGAAGTCTCCGGGCCGATATCGAGGATCATCTCCTCCGAACCCACCGACTTCACCGACTTCACCGTCGCCTTCGCCTCGGCCTTGAACTCGCTGGCGACGGCAACGTCGGTGGGCAGCGGGATCTCGACACCGCGCTCCTTGGCCGCCGCGAGGATGCGTTTCGCCGCCGGGATCAGGTCCGGTTCGTACAGCGACTTGCCGACCAGGATGCCGGACGCGGCGAGAAACGTATTGGCGATGCCGCCGCCGACAATCAGCATGTCGACCTTGGCGATCAGGCTTTCCAACAACTCCAGCTTGCTGGAGACCTTGGCACCGCCGACGATCGCCAGCAGCGGTCGTGCCGGCTCTTTCAAGGCCTTGGCCAGCGCATCCAGTTCGGCTGCGAGCAGCGGTCCGGCGACCGCAACCGGCGCGAACCGGGCGACGCCATGGGTCGACGCCTGAGCGCGATGGGCTGTGCCGAACGCATCCATGACGAAGACATCGCACAACGCCGCCATTTTCCGCGCCAGCGCTTCGTCGTTCGCGCTCTCGCCAGGCAGAAAACGCACGTTCTCAAGCAGCACGACCTGGCCGGGCTCGGCCTCGACACCGTCGATCCAGTCCACGGCCAGAGGGATCGGCACCTCCAGCGCCTCACTGAGCCACTCGGCGACCGGCTTCAGGCTCGCGGCCGGGTCGAGCTGGCCCTCCTTGGGCCTACCCAGATGCGACATCACCAGCACTCTCGCACCCGCCTCGCGTGCCGCGCGCAAGGTCGGCAGGGCGGCCTGCAGACGCTGACTGGCGCTGATCGTGCCATCGTCGTTCAACGGCACGTTCAAGTCTTCGCGGATCAATACCCGCTTGCCGGCCAGATCCAGCTCTTCCATGCGTAAGAAACTCATAGCTCGTCCGTTTCGCTCTTGGGCTGTTGGTATCGGGGCGCAGGAACACGAGCGCCCACCAAGGCCGCCCATGGTAGTGCCGCTATCGACGTTATGCCCGCCTTAACAAGTCGGCGCTGTGAAACTGATAGTTTCATTTTTGTGACAGGCACCTTCACATTGCTCACCGAAGCGGAGGCTTCGGTGCGAGCTGCGTCGACTCCAGCTCGGGCAATCGCTGCAGGCCTCCTCGCAATGCTGATTTGCGCCGTGCTGGCGCTGCTGATGCTGCTGTTCTACTCGACCCTGGTCAGCCGGCTCGATGCCGCCTTGGCCGATCCGGCTGCGGTGGCCGAGAGCAGCACAGCCGAGACCGAGGCCAGCGTCGGCCCGGGACTTGAAGCCGCGGATTCCGAAGAAGCCAGCGCACGGCAACTGCGCCGGACCGCGAATGCGCTGCCTTTGCTCACGCTCGGCCTGCTCCTGCTTGCGATCACGCGCCGCCCGCTGCTGAGCTTGTGGCTGGGCCTGCTCGCGGCCTGCTCGCTCTATGCGATCGACGCGCTGAAATTCGAGAACCTGCACGCCCACCTGCTTCCGGCCGATGTCATGCTGGTGCCGCAGATCGCCAGCGGCATGGATCTGTACTGGTCCTATGCCAATTCCGCCGGCTTCGGCAAACGGCAGCTGGCCGGCTATCTGCTGATCACCGCCCTGTTGTTCCTGGAGCCGGCGCAGCGCTGGTTGCGGGCATGGTTGCGCATCGTGCTGGCGCTGTTGGCACTGGGCCTGGGTTATGCCGTGGTCCAACAGAAGACGCCGGTCGCACACTGGTACGACAACGAGTCACTTGGTTTCGCGCCCTGGCAACCGGATGCATCGATCGAACGCACCGGCCTGATCGCCGGACTGGTCAAGCTCGCCGGCGAGGGTCCGTGGCAGCTGCCTGCCGCCGACGAGGCCTTCGTCGAGAGCGTACTCGCCATGCATCCGGCGGCGTCCAGCCCGGCGCCGGCCGCGACTGCCGAGGCAATGCCCGACATCATCATCTGGCAGAGTGAATCGCTGTTCGATCCGGCGCGCCTGAGCGCGATTGATCCCGATGTCCACCTGCGCCGCCTGAACCGGCTGCGTTCGCGCGGACTGCACGGCGAACTCTCGGTGCCGACCTATGGCGGCGGCACCGTGCGCACCGAGTTCGAGATCCTGACCGGCTATCCGATGCATGCGTTTGCCGGCATCAACTATCCCTACAGCGCGCTCGCGCAACGACCATTGATGGCACTGCCGCGACTGTTGCGCCAATACGGGTATCGAACGATCGCGATCCACCCGTACGAAGCCAATTTCTGGAGCCGCGACAGCGCGATGAGCCACCTTGGCTTCGACGTATTCGAGGACCAGAGCGTATTTCAGTCCGATGACTACCATGGCATCTACATCGGCGACCATGCCCTGCTGCGGCGGGTCACGAAGACACTGGCGGCGGACAGCGAGCAGCCCAGGTTCATCTTCGCGATCTCGATGGAGAACCATGGTCCGTGGCGCAATCGTCCACGCATCGACGAGGCGGCAAGGCGACGGATTCCGGTGCCGGATGAAGTCAGCGGCGGAGCCGCAGACGAGCTGCGCAACTATCTCTACCACGTCGAACGCGCCGATCGTCTGTTGGAGAGCCTGATCGAGCTGGTCGACAGCCGGCCGCGACGCACCATCGTGCTGTTCTACGGCGATCACTTGCCCGGGCTGGAGCGGGTGTTCAAGACCCTGCGCTTCGAGGATGGCCTCGACGCATGGGAGCAGCCTGTGCCGTTTCTTCTCTATGACAATCGTGGCGGCGCTCGTGGTCAGGCCGGCGGCGTTCTGCGCAGCTACCACCTGGCCAGCCTGGTGCTCGATGCCGCCGGATTCAACAGCGAGCCCCGCTTCCGCGTACTCAGCGCCGATCGTGAACGGCTCGGACCGACCGGTCTGAACGGCATCACGCCGAACCCGGAGCTTGACTACGATCATGCCCTTGGTCATCTCAGCTGGTACTACTATCGGCAGCCGGTCACGCCCGATCCAGTGATCGAGCTGCACTGAAACTTTCGCTGCCTGTGACGGTCTTGCAAAAATCATGTCCTGCCGCCGCCTCCTGATCCTGCTGCTGTGCCTGAACCTGTCAGCGCCGGTCGGCGGCGCGTTCGCCCCGGCTTGGGCCACGGCTGTCGAGGCCGACAGCGTAGCGATCTCATCGACGATCGTTGCCCATGAGCCGACCCCGGCATCTGCGAACCTTGGCGGCTGCCACGGCCGGAGCGACACCGGTGCCGCCGTCGATGCCAACGCAAGCTCGACCCCGGCACCGAAGACCAGCAGCCATGACTGCTGCGACGACAGCTGCCTGTGTGACTGCCTGCTGCCGTCGCTAAGTCCGGCAGCGGTCGACCTGGGTTCCGTTGTCGCCGCAGTCATCGTCAGCCAATCGGCCGACCGCCACCTCGCGCATCGCCAGCCGTTACCGCCACTGCGCCCCCCCATCCCCTGAGGCACTGACCCGGGAATCCACCCGATGTGACCGGCGCCAATGCCGGCTCGACAGCGATGCCGCGAGTCTCATCCTCGCCGGACCGCTGTCCCGCCCGTGCGATCGCCGCCACCTTGGGCCGATCCCGATTGTTCTTGCCGGCGCTGCCTATGCGCACCGCCCATTCCGTTTCAACCTGCCAGCAGATCCGCCCATGGCTTCGATCGCAGACTCCTTTTTTTTCCGCCGACGCCACGTCGGTTTGATGGCCGTCCTCGGCCTGGCGCTGAACGCATGCGCCAGCCTCCCCGCCGACCACGGCCGCGGCGATCTTCAAGGCTTGGCACCACCCGGCCAGCCGGCGCTGACTGCCGCCGGCATCACCGAGCCGGACTGGCTTGCCCGGCGTATCACCGGTCCGCTCAGCGTCGATGACGCGGTCGAGATCGCCTGGCGCGAGAGCCCACGCATCCGCACCGTGCTGGCCGAACTTGGCCTAGCCGGTGCCGATCTGTTCGAATCCGGTCGCCTGCGCAATCCACGCCTGTCGGCCGGCCGTGTGGGCGACGAAACCACGATCGGCCTCAGCCTGGTGATCTCCGACCTGCTGACCTTGCCGGCGCGCGGCCGCATCGGCCGCGCGCGCTGGCGAGCGGCCCTGGCCGACACGGCCCAGGCTCTGATCGACGAGGCCGCGGCGGTGCGCGCCGACTACTACCACTACATCGGTGCCGACCAGGTCGCACAGATGCGCGCGGCGATCGCCGAGGCCGCCGATACCTCGGCCGAGCTGGCCCGGCGCTTTCGCACCGCCGGCAACATCAGTGCTCTGCAACTGGCGCGCGAGGAGGCTGCCGCGACCGTGGCCCGCACGCAGGCGGCGCGGGCACGCGCCGAACGCAGCGCCACCCGCATGGCCTTGGCCGAACGCCTTGGTCTGGCCGGGCGCACGAACCGCTGGCGCACGATGCAGCACCTACCGCTGCCACCAGCCGACGAGCCTGCGGTCGATGAATTGCTGACCCTGGCCCGACAGCAGCGTCACGACCTGGCCAGCGCCCGCGCCGCGCTTGAAGCCGGCGAACACGAGTTGGCCCTGACCCGCGGCACTCGACTGCTTGGCGAGATCGAATTCGGCTTCGAGCGCGAACACGAGGAGGGTGAACGCCGCAGTGGCCCGCACCTGTCGTTGCAGCTGCCGCTGTTCCAGCAGGGCCAGGCTTCGGTGGCACGCGCACAGTCGCGAAACGAACTCGCGCACGAACGCGTCGCCCTGCTCGACCTGACGCTGGAACGTCAGGTGCGCAGTGGCCATGCCCGACTGATCAGCCAGCGCGAGATCATCGACGCCTATCGCAGCGCGCTGATTCCGCAGCGGCAGACGATCGTCGCTGGCGAGCAGCAGCGCTACAACTTCATGCTGATCGGGGCATTCGAGCTGATCGCCGCGAAACAGCAGGAGTACGACACCTATCAAGGCTATCTGGAGGCGATCCGCGACTACTGGCTGGCGCGCAACGAACTGGCGCGCAGCATCGGCGGCCCGCTGCCCGGCGATGACGGACCACTCGAACCCGCGCCCGGCATCGACGACCTTCTGGATCCACCCGAGGCCGCCGGCCATGACCACCACCGACACCAGCACTGAGTCCGGATTCGCCATGAGCGCGATGCCGGATCACCAGTCGCTGTTCCAGACATCAACGATGGGATTGCCATGAACCTCACCCGCCGCAACCTGCTGCTCGGAGCCGGCGCCGCCGCGCTGGCGCCCGCAATCGCCCGTCCGCAGGGCATCGAAACGCCGACCGGAATCGGCATCGGCGCCGAACCGCCGCGCGATCGCCGCTACGGCTACACTCCGGTGCGCACCCTCAATGGCTGGACCCTGCCGTACCGGCTCAACGATGGCGTCAAGGAATTCCACCTTGTGGCCGAGGAGATCGAACACGAATTCGGCGCCGGCAGCCGCGCGATCTGCTGGGGCTACAACGGCACCACCCCTGGACCGACGATCGAAGTCGTCGAGGGCGATCGCGTGCGCATCTTCGTCACCAACCGCCTGCCCGAGCATACGACCGTGCACTGGCACGGCCTGTTGCTGCCCAGCGGCATGGATGGTGTCGGCGGCCTGACCCAGCCGCACATCCAACCCGGTGAAACTTTCGTCTACGAATTCACGCTGCGCCAGCACGGCAGCCACATGTACCACCCGCACGCCGACGAGATGGTGCAGATGGC
>CAZFUH010000100.1:0-12147 GCA_964522235.1 uncultured Rhodanobacteraceae bacterium | reverse complement strand
CTAGGTTGATTGGAACGTACAATGGCTGGTGCCGCGCCATGAGCTGAGTTCTGCCCGCCGATCCGCGGCCATGCAAACCGTCCGGTCTTGTCGACCGGGCGGCTGGGAGATGCCCGTGCACCGAGCAATCCGCGTTCTGCTGCTGTTCCCCGCAGTCGTCCGAGCCGCCTGCGAGCCGACCGAGATCCTGCGCACGATCGAGGTCGGTCCCAACGACTACCAGGCAGCGGTTCACGCTGCCATGGCCGGGGACCGTATCCGCCTGCTGCCGGGCACCTATCCGAATGGACTGAGTGTGTATGGCCTCCAGGGCGAGCCCGGCCGCTGCATCGTTGTCGAAGGGCCTGGCGCCGTTCTGCTCGGTGATCCTGGCCGTAGCCGCAACACCGTACAAATCCGCAACAGCCAGTATGTCGTTCTGCGTGATTTCGAGCTCGACGGCCAGGGCGCCGGGGTGCATGCGCTGGTCGTGCAGAATCAGACCGCGCTCGGGTATGCGACACCGTATGCACATCATCTGCGCATCGAAGACTTGTACATTCACGACTACGACTGGAATGCGCAGTCGGACCAGGGACTGCGCCAGCAGATGGTCGGTATCTCGACCAAGGCACCGGTCTGGAACACCGTGATCCGCCGCAACCGCATCGAGCGCGTCGGCACCGGGCTGTACCTGGGCGACTCCGATGGCCGCCAGGAATTCGTCAACGGCAGCATCGAAAAAAATCTGGTGCGGGACACGCTCGGATACGCCATGCAGATCAAGCATCAAGTCGAACGCAATACACAGCTCGGCATCCCAGCCCAGGCCCGCACGCGGATTCGCCATAATGTCTTTGCCAAGTTTCGAGACAGCAACGGCGGCGCCAACGCTCGACCCAGTCTGCTGCTCGGCGCGTTCCCGGCCAGCGGTCCAGGCAGCGACGACGATTACCTGATCAGCGGCAACCTGTTCTGGCAGAACGACACCGGCAGCGAGGCGCTGATCCAGGCCACCGGCAATATCAACGTCTACGGCAATCTTCTGGTCAATGATTTTGGTGATGGCATTCGCATCCAGGCACACGAGGGCTCAGCACCCAGGCGCATCAACCTGTTCTTCAATACCGTACTTGTCTCCGGTACCGGACTGTTCGTCTCCGGTACCGGCGTACCTGGTTTTCAGCGCCACGTGCGCGGCAACGCCGTGTTTGCTGCCACGCCGATCAACGGTGGCAGCCAGCAAGAGAACTTCACCGCCGCCCGGATTGACGCCACCTTGCATCTGCACGCCCCGCAGCTGCCTGTCGGCTCCGGTCTCGATCTGGCGCCGCTGCCCGGCGCCCTGCTCGGGAGCGTCGTCAATGTGAAGCCGATCGATGCCTTCGACGGTGCCGACCGCGATTTCGACGGCTGGCCACGGATGCCGGAGCGGCGCGGCGCCTATGTCTGCGCCCGATCGCTGTGGTCGCCGCAACTCGACCAGCCGCCCAGTGTCGACGGCATTTTCAGCGATGGCTTGGGCGATCGCTGCTGATCGCGAATGCGCCCAGCCAACCGCAGAGTTGTTCGCAGAGGTCATTGGAATCCGTGGCGAAAACCGTGTCGCCAAGCACGAGCACCAGCAGACGTATCTGCGCTTGTGCTGGCGACCAATCACGCCTAGGCCGGCGCCGATCGAATCGCGCAGCTCGACTCAGAACGTCTCGCTGCCGTCAATCAGGTCGTCAACGATCGCCAGTAGCTCGGACGAGCCCATCGGACGCACGTCAGGGCTGGCGCGACAGTCTTCCAGGAAGCAGGAGATCGCCCTGCCGGTGGGTCGCGGTGATGTCGATCGCCGATGCCATTGTGATGTCATTCCGTGACCACCGTCCGCTCCAAGCTGTGATTGCAGTCGTAATAATAATTATCTATTGATTGATTGAAATCACATTATGTTGAAACAATGTTCTGCTACTGTGCTGCCCGCAACATCGTCGACATCAACCCGTAGCCGGTTGCCTTACAGCCAGGAGCAAAGCGAATGACCCCAGTCTCGAACGTAGTTCGCCAACGACGCAGAAGCCCGCTGCAAGCGCTCGCTCTCCTGGCCGCAGCGCTGTCATGGAGTGCGATCGCATCGGCGCAATGTCCCTACGGCAGCGTGCAGGCGCGCGTCCAACCGAACGTTTCGACACCGTGGACGCAGTCGCTTTCGCTGGCGGCCGGTCAAACGTTTCGTGTCGGCGGCTTCTACAACCACAGCGGTCAGCTGGATACCTCCGGCCACGTCCAGCTGCGGCTGACGCACCCGAACGGCGCCAACTCCATGGTCGCCAACAACTCGACGGTGACGGCTTCGGCCGCAGGACAGTACACGCTTCGCGCTACCTGCGGGAACGTGCCGGCGGATACTGCCGTGGTCAATGTCACGCCGCCATGCCCGTACAGCAGCATCCAGACCAGGGTGCAACCGAATGTGCAGACACCCTGGACACAGACGTTGAACTTGATCGCCGGTCAGAGCTTCCATGTCGGCGTGATGTACAACAACACCGGCCAGTTCGCGCCGTCCGGCGTCAGCATCTCGGTGACCGGACCGACGGGATTCACGCCGATCACGATCGTCAATGACAGCTGGGTCACCACGACCGTACCCGGCACCTACCGGGTACGCGGCAGCTGCGGTGCCTTGTCCCAGGAGGCAACCGTAAACGCGTCGACCAATCCCAGCAATGTCGATGCCAGGCGGTTCCTCTACGGCATCGGTATTGCCTGGGCATCGCAATGGGGCCTGACCGGAGTCCAGGCCGAGCAATGGAACCTCGCCAATCTCGATCATATTGTCGAGGCCGGCGGCACCAATACCCACATGAGCTTCGACTGGCTGCTGCTGGAACCGACCCGAGGCCAGTACAACTGGGCCCACGCCGATGCCCAGGTGCGAGCCGCCGAGGAACGCGGACTGGAGATGTTCGGATATACCGGAAACACGCCGGACTGGGCGCTGGGGACGACGCTGTCCTGCACCACCGACCCGAACGATCCGCGCTACTACCGCGGCTGGTGGAATCCGCCGGCGCAGAACGAACGACAAGCCTTCCGCAGCTTCCACACCCAGCTTGCCAGCCGCTACTGCGGCCGGGTGAAGTACTACGAATTCTGGAACGAGCCGAACGGCTGCTCATGGATGTCCTGCGGTTGCGGCGATCAGAGCGAGGCGCAGCGCAACGCCTATGCGTTCTGGCTGCGCGAGTGGTACAGCGCGATGAAGGCCGGCTGCCAGGATACTGTGCTCGCGGTCGGCGGACTGGATTGCAATTGGGGCGATGACCCCAACCAGCCCAGTACCGGGTGCATTGACTATGTTGACAAACTCTATGACCGAGCGGCAGGCAATGCGTTCGACGCTGTCGCCCTGCACCCGTACGGATTCATGGGTTCCAGCCAGTTGTCGCTGGCCGCCGCCCATTCGCCGAACGTCCGCACCGACCGGCTGCTGAACTGGCCGGTCGTCAATGGCGTCGCCCAGGTGCTCGCCAACCGCGGCCACGCGCACAAGCTGCTCTGGCTCGATGAATGGGCCTTCAATACATCCAACGATGCCCTGAAGCGGCGTCTCGTCGAAGCCACGCTGGATGCGTTCCGCAGTTCCATCACCCACCCAAGCGTCTTCCAGGCCCGCTACCTGACCGTCACCGACATACCAGCCGGCTCGCCGTATGGCCTGGTCGACAGCTCGACCTCACCGGTCTCGCTGACACCAAGGGGCAGTTGGCGCCGGTTCCGCAACAAGGCGCTTGGCGCCAACCGCACCTGGCTTGGCCCATGGAACCCAGGCATGGAGTTCCAGGGCCAGCCGCCGTCCGGCCAGTACAGCCGGATTCCGTTCTGGGGACCGGCCGGCGCGTGGGCGTTCCATCGCGGCTTCCAACGTCCTGGCCATGAGGTGCTCGGTCGTCAGTACGGCTTCTATTCGGCCGGCACCAGCGAGACGTTCCATCAGACGCTGGCCGCGCAGTTCGTCGCCGGCAACCGCTACTGCTTTTCCGCGACCGTGCAGGGCGGCGGCACCAACAGCGGACGTCTGCCGATGCAGATCGGCTATCTGAATGCCAGCGGCAACTTTCAGATCGTCAGCACGCGGACCGTCAACGCCACCGGAGCCTGGCGTGTCCGCGAACTTTGCCACGACACGATCGCCGGCAATCCGGAAGTCGGCCGGTCGATCCGGATCGGCTTTGGCAACGGCAGCCAGGGCGGCGAAAGCGACATCTGGTTCGACAACCTGCTGGTCACCTCCGAACCGATTCCCTGAGCTCGCCCGAGAGCGGCAGCCGGAGCCACCGGCTGCCGCGATCGAGTGCCGGAATACGCCGGCCGCCGCAGCAACGGCGGCCGGCATGCCAAGACGACGATCAGCGCGCGTACGCGTCCGGGCAGCCGCTGTTCCAGCTCGGCGCTTTCGCCGGCTGGTCGGTGGGATTTCCGGCCACCGCGTACGAGAAATCGGTCTGGGTCGCACAGTTGAAATACTGGGCGTCGTCGAAGTCGACCGGCTCGAAATAGCTCAACGGATAGCCGCCGGTCGGAGGCGAGTTGATCGCAGCGGTGCCGTGGCAGGACACGCAGTTCGAGCGCAGGCCGTCGGGTATGCCCGGACTGGTTTCCAGATACGGATTGAAGCAGACGTGCATGTCGCCCTGGTTGTTCGGCCGCGTCGTCTGTGCGTAGGCGGCGCACATGTCGTAGTTGCTCCACGGTGCTGCGATCTGCGCCGGACGGCCGGCGGCGCTGCCTGGGTAGTGCTCGGGCGTATCCTGCCCGCCCTGCCACCAGAAGGTCTGCCAAGTCCAATCGATGATCTCCTTGGTGTTCACGTGCATTGCCAGCAGAACCATGAAGTCGCCGGCCTTGGCCGGCGTACTGGGCTGTTGTGCGGCGTTGAACGCGGCGGCCTCGCTGCTGTTCAGCTCGAAGTGGTAGAGCGCGTCGATGCCGACATAGCGGGCATTGGCCGCCTGGCATTCGGGCGCCTGGCTGACCGTCGCGGCACCGAACTCGGCGCCGGTCGCCGCGCGCAGCGGCGCGGCCGGATTGCCGGCGTCGACCAGGACGCAATGGGTCCAGGTGCTCGGGTCCGGATGACAGTTGGTCGGCACCTTGCGTCCGGTCGGGTGACGCAGTTTCTCGACGCTCGCATCCGCACAGTTCGGCGCCGTGCTCGCGTTGGGGCCCTGCCAATACGGAATCGCAGTCAGCACTGTCGGCGAGACCCACATCATGACCGGCTTCAGTTCCAGCGCCGAAGCCGGTGCATCGACGACCTTGCGATCCTTCAGCGGCGTATCGGCTGGCCAGGCCAGATTGAGATGCCATTGGCTCTGGAAGCTTGAGTAAAAATACGGCGGACGCGACTCGCCGGACGACGGACCTTCGTGGCCGGTCCAGATGTAGCGCGTCATGCTCGGGTCGAACTTGTTGAATCCGACCAGACCGGCGGGATTGGTCTGCTCCGGCAGTACGATCTTGGTGCGCAGATGATGGAACTGGTCCGGCGCGACGAAATGGCGGCTCGGCACCGACCGCGCCGGAACCTCGCCATTCGCCGGAAGCCGTGTCGGCGGTGTCGTGAATACGTCACCAGTCGCCAGCCAGGTCTCCCAGATCGGCAGTTTCCGACCCTGGTAGCTGGATGCCGAGTCCGCCGTCAGGCCGGCCCAGACGTTCCAGGCATGAGCGCGGATTGCGGCAACATCGTTGCCATCGGCGGCGGCCTGGATCTTCTGCCGGTCACCGGGAATGCCGAACCGCGGCGGAATCGGCTGCGCGACGATGTTGTCGGAGCCGGACGTGCCGTCGTTCGAGCCGGCATGGACAACGAATATCGAACACATTCCTGCTGCGCAGAGCACGGCTCCGGCGCTGATGATCGTTCTCATTCTCTCTCTCCCAGGATTCGACAGCGAACCAATGTCGGCGGCGTCCCGACGCTCGGACTCTAACACGCTATTGTCTTTATTCAAAAACATTTATTCTCTTTTGCATTTTGAGGATTGCTTCCTGGTCACTTGCTTTCCGCGGCCCGTTGCCGAGATCGGCTGTGAGCGCTATCACCACGGCAACGAGACTTTGCGCACGAATCGGGCTTTTGACGCTCGGCTCGGTGCCGACGGCCAGGCGGGCTCAGCGCAACGCCGCCGTTCAGAACCTGAATGCGGCCCAATAGCCAGGTCGGGTATCATGTCGGCCACGCGAGTGGTGGGAGAAGCGGGGCAACCCGCTGCCGAAGGCGCAAACGCCCGGAATCGCTCAGGCCCCAGACCGCCGCCCGCGAACACTCTGGAGAGACCGGCACAATCCGGCGCCGAAGGGGCACGAGCCACGCGCGACGCGCAGATGGCTCCAAACTCTCAGGCAAAAGGACAGAGGGGCGCAGGAAGCCGCGGGCTTTCGCCGTCGTCGCGCACGCGCCGGCCTCGGCGCCGGACCGCAGATCCGTTGCACCGCCCCGTGATCCCGCACGCCGACCCGGACCTTCAGACATGGCCAAGACCCTCTTCCCTTCGCTGCGCGAACTCGAACACCACGGCGCCTTCCTGGAGCGCCATATCGGCCCGAACGACGACGAAATCGCGCAGATGCTGCACGTCATCGGCCACGACTCGCTCGACGCGATGACTCAGGCCATCGTCCCGGCCGGCATCCGTTCGCCGCAGCCGTTGGCGCTGCCGGCGCCGATCAACGAGGAAGAGGCGCTGGCCAGACTGCGTACCATCGCGGACCGGAATCAGGTGTTCCGCAGCTTCATCGGCCAGGGCTACTACGGCACCCATACGCCGGCGGTGATCCTGCGCAACATCCTCGAAAACCCCGCCTGGTACACCGCCTATACGCCATACCAGGCCGAGATCTCGCAGGGCCGAATGGAGGCGTTGATCAACTTCCAGACCATGGTCGCCGACCTGACCGGCATGGAGATCGCGAACGCGTCCCTGCTCGACGAAGCAACCGCCGCTGCCGAAGCCATGACCCTGGCCCGGCGCAGCAGCCGATCAAAATCGAACGTCTTCTACGTCGCCGACGACGTCCTGCCGCAGACCCTTGAGGTCTTGCGCACGCGCGCTGAGGCGCTCGACATCGAGTTGCGAACCTGCACCGGCGATGAGGCGCTGAACAACGACAGCTTCGGCGTCCTGTTGCAGTATCCGGGCGTCAACGGCGTCGTGCGCGACTATCGCGCCTGGGTCCAGCGCTATCGCGAACACGGCGGCCTGGTGGTCGCGGCAGCCGATCTGCTCGCGCTGACCTTGTTGACGCCGCCGGGCGAATGGGGCGCCGACATCGTCGTCGGCAACAGTCAGCGTTTCGGCGTGCCGTTCGGCTATGGCGGACCACACGCCGGCTTCATGGCCTGCCGTGACACTTTCAAGCGCAATCTCCCGGGACGCCTGATCGGCGTTTCCATCGATGCCGAGGGCAAACCGGCGTACCGCCTGACCCTGCAGACACGCGAGCAGCATATCCGGCGCGAAAAGGCCACCAGCAACATCTGTACGGCCCAGGTACTGCTTGCGGTGATGGCTGGAATGTATGCGGTCTACCACGGGCCGGAGGGTCTGACGCGCATCGCCCGACGGGTGCATCGGTTGACGGCGATCCTGGCGACGGCGCTGCGCTCGGCCGGGGTCGAGGTCGGCAGCGAATTCTTCGACACCCTGCACGTTACCGGCGTCGATGCGAATGCGATCCATGCCCGTGCTGCCGCTGCCGGCATCAATCTGCGTCGCATCGATGCCCGCAGTCTGGGCATCAGCCTGGACGAAACCAGTACGCGCGCCGACGTCAGCATGCTGGCTACGCTGTTCGGAACGACGATCACCGATATCGATACGCTCGACGCCAAGGTCGCCGATGCCCTGCCCGCTGATCTGCTCCGGCAATCGAAGTTCCTGCAGCATCCGGTGTTCAACACTCACCACAGCGAACACGAGCTGCTGCGCTACATGCGCACGCTCGCCGACAAGGATCTGGCCCTGGACCGGACCATGATTCCGCTCGGTTCGTGCACGATGAAGCTCAATGCGAGCGCCGAAATGATTCCGGTCACCTGGCCGCAGTTCGCCAACCTGCACCCTCTGGCGCCCAGGGAACAGGCGCGCGGCTACGCCCAGCTGATCGCCGAACTGGAAGCGATGCTGGTCGAGTGTACGGGCTACGATGCGGTCAGCCTGCAACCGAACTCCGGCGCCCAGGGTGAATTCGCCGGGCTGCTTGCGATCCGTGCCTGGCACCGCTCGCGTGCTGAAGCTCACCGCGACGTCTGCCTGATTCCGGAGTCCGCGCACGGCACCAACCCGGCGTCTGCACAGATGTGCGGCATGCGCGTGGTCGTCGTCAAATGTGACAAGGACGGCAACGTCGATGTCGAAGACCTGCGCGCCCAGGCCGAGAAGCACAGCGAACGCCTGTCCGCGCTGATGATCACCTACCCGTCCACGCATGGGGTTTTCGAAGAGGCGATCATCGAGATCTGCGAGATCGTCCACGGCCACGGCGGCCAGGTCTATACCGACGGCGCCAACCTCAACGCCCTGGTCGGTCTGGCCAAACCCGGCAGCTGGGGTTCGGACGTGTCCCACCTCAATCTGCACAAGACTTTCTGCATCCCACACGGTGGGGGTGGACCGGGCATCGGACCGTGCGCGGTCAAGGCGCATCTGGCGCCGTTCCTGCCACGCACCCTCGGCGGCGACGGCGAGGTCGGCATGGTCAGCGCCGCCAGCTACGGCAGCGCCGGCATCCTGCCGATCACCTGGATGTACATCACCCTGATGGGGGCTTCCGGCCTGCGCAAGGCCAGTCAGGTCGCCCTGCTCAATGCCAACTACATCGCCCGTCGTCTGGCGCCGTACTACAAGACCCTGTACACCGGCCGCAACGGCCTGGTCGCCCACGAATGCATTCTCGATCTGCGGCCGTTGGAGAAGAGCACCGGCGTCAGCGCCGAGGACGTCGCCAAGCGCCTGATCGACTTCGGCTTTCACGCACCGACCTTGAGTTTTCCGGTCGCCGGCACCTTGATGGTCGAGCCGACCGAAAGCGAGTCGCTGCACGAACTGGATCGCTTCATCAACGCGATGATCGAGATCCGCGACGAGATCCGTGCGATCGAGGACGGCCGTCTGGATCGCGACGACAACCCGCTCAAGCACGCACCGCATACGGCGACCATGGTCGCCGGCAGCGAATGGGCTCATGCCTACCCGCGCGAGCTGGCGGCGTTTCCGTTGCCGGTGCTGAAGCAACAGAAGTACTGGCCGCCGGTTGCACGCGTCGACAATGTCCACGGTGACAAGAACATCATGTGTGCGTGCATTCCGATCGCCGCCTACACCGACGATGCAGTCGAGGTGTGAGCGCGATTTCGGAGCTTCGCCTAGATTCCCGTGGCCATGGCGGGAACAGGTTCGGTGCGATTCAGCCACATGCCCGCCAGCGCCGCCGGCATCGGCTGCGCCAGCCAATAGCCCTGGATCGTGTCACACCCCGACGCGCGCAGGTATTCCAGTTGCGCCCGGGTCTCGACGCCCTCGGCGACGACGGAAATGCCCAGACGATGCGCCAGCGCGATGATCGCGCTGGCAATGACCTCGCCGTCGCCGGGAATCTTGCGAATGAAGCTCATGTCGATCTTGAGCCGATCGATCGGCAGCTGATGCAGGTATGCCATTGAGGAATAGCCGGTGCCGAAATCGTCGATCGCAAGCTGAATACCGCGTTCGCGCAGCTGCTTGAGCAGAACGATGTTCGCCTCGACGTTCTCCATCAACAGGCTTTCGGTGATCTCCAGCTCCAGCTGCTCGGGCGAACACCCGGTCTCTACCAGGGTCGCGTCGATGAACGACAACAATCCCTCATCACGCAGCTGGCGCGCGGAAACATTGATCGACATCCGAACGCCAGCCAATCCTGCACGGCGCCACTCCCGCAGCTGTTGGCAGCTCTCGGCGATCGCCCAGCGACCAAGGGCAACAATCACCCCGCTTTCCTCGGCGATCGGCACAAACTGCGTCGGTCCCACGGCACCCAGTTCTGGATGGTCCCAGCGCAGCAAGGCCTCCATGCCGGTGACGGTGAGATCGACGCTGGCGGCCTGCGGCTGGTAGACCAGTCTGAGCTCGTGACGCTCCACGGCCCGGCGCAAATCATTGGTCAGGCGCGACCGCTGCTGCATCAGCTCATTGAGCTCGGGCCGGAAGATCTCGAACCGACCCTTGCCCATCCGCTTGGCGAGATACATGGCGGTATCGGCATTGCGCGTCAGTTCGTGCAAGCTGCCGGCATCGCCCGGATACAGGCTCATGCCGCCGCTGACTCCGGCGTCCCATTCCTGGCGATCGAGCAGAAACGGCCGCTCGAACTGTTCGAACAATCGCCGGGCCACCTGTTCCGCCTCTTCGCCACCGTCGATCGGAAACAGGGCAACGGCGAATTCGTCGCCGCCGATACGGAACACCTTGTCGCCGGCACGAACCGAATCGCCCAGGCGCCCGGAAATCTGCCGCAGCAACTGGTCGCCGTACTGGTGGCCGAGGCTGTCATTGACGATCTTGAAATTGTCGACATCCAGGATCAGCAGCGCCAGCGTTTGCTGCGACATTCCGGCCTGGTAGAGCCAGCGCTGCATCTGTGTCTTGAACGCGTTGCGGTTGAGCAGACCAGTGACCGGATCGAAGTGCGCCAGATGATCCAGGCGCGCCTCAGCCGACTTGATACGCAAACTCATGCGCGATATCAGCGGGTACGTGACCGCCAATGCCCCGACACTGACCAGGCCCAGAAACAGTGCAAACAGAAGTACTCGGGCGTACAGCCGCTCCAGACCTGAACGCAACACTACGGTGCCGATCTGCTGACCTTCGAATACGATCGGCTCGGCCACGTACAGAGTGCGCAAGCCGAACCGATGACCGCACTGCCGCAGGCTCGCGTCCAGTTGCTCGATCTGCAGTTGCTCTGGATGCCCGTGCTCGGCGACGAGTTCGGACCGGCTGTTGAAGATCGCTGCCGCCTGAAAGCTGGGCAGCGGTTCCAGCATCGCCAGTGTTTCCTCGGCCGCAAACCGGTCTTGGAATATGATCGCCGGCGCGCTGGTGATTGCGACCGTCCGGGCATGGGCTCGAAGATCGTCGACGAAGTTGCTGCGCATGGTCAGAAACTCAAACACCAGCAGCAAGACCCCGACCAGCACGAGCGCGGCCGCCGCGACTGCCAAATGCGTGGTAACCAGGGCTCGATAGCCGTGACGCAGGTTTTCAGGGACGCTCACATCACCCTCCTGGCCAGGCTCAGCAGACGGGAACTGAGTTCCAGCTGCGCCGTACTCGCCGCCTCGGTGTCGACATCGAAGCGCAACCGCGTACCTTCCCGGACCAGGGTGATGACCGTGGCATTGCTGTCTGCGCTGCCGCCATCGGCAATACTGAGCACGCCGATCCGACACCACCATCGGTCCGGCCAGGGCTCGACGACATCTGTTCCGTCCTGCTGATCGCCCATGGTTTCCCGTCGCTGCGGGAAGTTGGCGACCACGATTCGGCAGCCATTCAATTGATCGCTGGAAGCCGGGACGCGGACGGAGATTCTCCGGCCGGAGATCGAGCGGCCGTCCAGGCCGGCCAGAGCCTGACGCATCGACGAGGCCGGATGCACGCATACCTGCAGCGGTGTCGTGTCGCCAGTGGTGCGCTCCGGCCAGACCACGAACGCAGCGACATTGAACACGAATGCCGCCTTCAGTTCGACCTCGTCAACCTGCCCGTTGGCAACGCCGACCAGTCCGACCAGCATCAGCGCGGCGACAGCGACAATGTTGGCTTGCCGGATCACCTCTCAGAACCGATAGCTGAGCTTGACGCGCACGTTGCGTCCGTCCTGCTCGATGGCGTTTTGACGAAATTCACCGCCAGCCGGATCGAAATAACGCCGATCTTGCACGTTGTTGACGCTGACCTGAAACTCCAGTCGTTCGGCGATCCGCGGCCAGGTCAGATTGAGATCAACCACGGTGTAGGCCGGCACGACGGCGTCGAATCCTTGTCGCGAACCGACATGACGGGCCTGTACGCCGAGCAGGGCCCGTCCACCGATCACCGGTGCGCTGGCGCCCAGCTTGACCAGACG
>CAZFUH010000099.1:0-12219 GCA_964522235.1 uncultured Rhodanobacteraceae bacterium | reverse complement strand
TCCCCAGACAAGGCGCGAGGAGGAGTCATAGCAGCGCTATGGCGACGACGAGCAACGCCGGATCGGGGCCGAAGACCAAGCGAGAATGGTGCAAGACTTCCGGCGCACTACACTAGCCCGCTCAATCGCGCAGAACGCTGTGCGCCAGTCGGGCCAGACGTTCGCCATCGAGGATTTCGATCTCACGGCCGTGCACGGCGATCAGACCGTCGTCCTGAAACCGACGCAGGATCCGGCTGACCGTTTCCGAGGCCAGCCGCATGTAGTTGCCGATATCGGCCCGGCCCATGGTCAGAAGCAGCCGGCGCGACGAGAACCCACGCGCGTGCAGGCGTCGCGACAGGCTGACCAGGAACGCCGCCAGACGCTCGTCAGCGCTGCGGTCGCCGCTCATCAGGGCGGCCTTCCCGATGTCCTGACTAAGCAAGCGGAACAACAGCGTCTGTAACCCGGGCATCTTCTGCGCCAGAGTCGCCATCTTCGGAAACGAAAACCGGCACAGCATCACCGTGTCCAGCGCCAGCGCATTGCATGGGTAGCGCTCGCTGTGGATGCCGCCGAGGCCGATGACCTCGCCGGGCAGGAAAAAACCCTGCACCTGTTCGCGGCCATCGCTGTCGACGACATAGGTCTTGACCGTGCCGGCACGCACGGCAGCGATGGCATTGAACTCGTCGCCTTCACGAAACAGGACATCGCCGGCATGGAACGGACCGATATGTTCGACCAGACAATGCAGCTCGCCCAGGGACATCTTGTCGTAGCCGTGCGCCAGGCAGGCACTGGAGAACGCACAGGTACTGCAAAAGCGCAGCTCGTCGCCGTCATCGGCCATGATCGCGGAGCCGGCCTTGGATGGCCGGCTCATGACACGCCCCCCGGTGCCGATTCGTCCGGAAACGGCACTCGCGTTCGCCACAGCGGATCCTGAAGAAGTATCGGCACCGCGGCATGATAGCGTGCGGCCGAGCGGTGATTGACGATCGTCAAGACACCCGTCCCGAGCGCGGTGGCGGCAGTGACGGCGAATACCCCCGGCTCCAGGCTTTCCACTTGGCCCATGAACACAGGGAAAAGTACAGGGCTCCGAACGCGACCACGCGGTGCGGCTGCTCGACCCAGAGTCCGCTGCCGACCAACCCGAATTGCGGCAGCAGGTCGGGTTGCATGCCCAGGTACGGCAACGGCAGCAGCAAGGTAGCGAACACGCCGCCGAGGTAGAACAATGCCGACAACGCCCAGAGTGCCATCATCCGGGCTTGCTGGTCGGTGCCGTATTGCGAACCACCGATGGCGATGCCGAGCTTGCTCAGAAGCAGCCAGCCGAACACCGGCAGCGGCCACCATTCGCGGAAGATCAATACGAAGGCGAGCACGAACAGCAGGTAAAAGCCGGCAAAGCCGAGCAGGCTGAGCAGGCGCTGGCGCCGGCTCAGCCCGTCGGCCAACGCGAACGCGCCGAGAAACCCGGCCGCGTGGACCATGACAAACTCGATCAGCATGATCAGCATGGCATTGCGTACGGCAGTTTCGCCCAAGGCCAGCGGTGCCAGCCAGATCGACACGAAGACACCGGCGGTGACCGCGTCCGGTGTCGCGGCGACCAGGCGCTGGTGCACGGCGGGGGCGGTCGAGGGCATGGCAGACAGAATAGCTCGGGCGGCTTGCGCCGCGCAGGTGCCGGGCGTGCTACCGTCGGCCCGCCTTGGACTTCCGTTATCCTGATCGCCCGTGTCCGTGATCGAAGCCGAATCGCTGTGCCTGCGCTATCCCGGTGGTCGGGACGCGCTGAATGGCCTGAGCTTTTCGATTGAGGCCGGCGAGATGGTCTTCGTCACCGGCCGTTCCGGTGCCGGCAAGAGCACCCTGGTCAAGCTGGTTGCCAGCCTGATGCTGCCCAGTCGCGGTCGGCTCAGCGTGCTCGATTGCGAACCGGCGCGGTTGCGTCGGCGCCAGCGCCCACATCTGCGTCGGCGCATCGGCCTGGTGTTTCAGGATCACCGCCTGCTGCCGAACCGCACCGCGGCCGACAATGTCGCATTGCCGTTGCGCGTCGCCGGTGCGCCCGATGCCGAGATCGGCCGGCGCGTGCGTGCGGCGCTGGACCTGGTCGGCCTGGGACATCGCGAACGCGCGCTACCGTCGACGCTTTCCGGCGGCGAGCAGCAACGCGTCGGCATCGCGCGCGCGATCGTGCATCGACCGCCGCTGCTGCTCGCCGATGAGCCGACCGGCAACCTGGACCCGCAGCTGTCGGTCGAGATCATGGAGCTGTTCCAGCGTCTGGGCGCCCACGGTACGACCGTGCTGATCGCCAGTCACGACCTGCACCTGATCCGGCAACTGCGCAAGCGCGTGCTGGTGCTCGACCAGGGTCGGCTGCTTGAGGATTTCCGGCCGCAGGCGGACGACCGATGAGTGAGCGCCCGAGCAGCGCCGTGCGCCGTCCTTCGTGGCTGCAACGGGTGCACTACAAGCACCGCAGCGCGCTGCGTGCTGCCTGCGCACATCTGGCCGAACGTCCGTTCGCGCATACCTTCGCGCTGGCTTTGCTGGCCATCGCCCTGTTCGCATTGCTGCTGTTGCGCCTGGGCATGGATCAGTTCGAGCGCCTGGGCTCGCCGCTGGCCGGGGCCCGCAGCCTGAGCCTGTTCCTGCACACCGGGATCGACCAGGGCGCCGCCGCCGCGCTGGCTCGTGAGTTGGCTGCCGACGCTCGCGTCGCCCGTGTCGATCCGGTCAGCCCGTCACAGGGGTTGGCCGAACTGAGCCAACTTGGCGGCAGCGACGACGCACTTGCCGCATTGCCGGAAAATCCACTGCCCTGGGTGCTCGCAGTCGAGCCGACCGATCGCGAGGCCGGGGCCGCCGTGCTCGAAGACTGGAGTCGGCGTCCAGAAGTGGAATACATCGCCGATGAACACGAATGGCAGGCACGGGCCGATACTGTGCTTGCCGCGGCGCGCGCGCTTGGATGGGTGTTGTTGTTGACGGTCGCCGCCGCCGCGATCCTGCTCGCCGCCAATGCCGTGCGCACGATACGTGTCGAGGGTGCCGAAGAGCGTGCCCTGCAGCGGGTATTCGGCGCCAGCGAGCGCGATCTGCGTCGACCCTACGTCTATCTCGGCCTGCTGTACGGCCTGATCGCCGGCGCCTTGGCGGTGGCACTGGTGCTGCTGGTGTCGTGGACGCTGGCACCGGCGCTGCAGATGCTGGCCGAGACCTTTGGCGCGACGCCAGCAGCGGCGCACGGCAGCGGCTGGTGGCTGGTCTCGAGCGTGCCGGCGGCAGCGGCCCTCGGCGCCCTCGGTGCCTGGCTCGGCTGCCGCTTCGAACCCGATCTTGAGGCAATCGAATGACTGACGACGGCAGCGATCGCATTCGTCTGGATGACAGCTGGAAGCCACGTCTGCTCGAAGTCTTCGCGGCGCCGGCGATGCAGCAGCTGCGCGCGTTCTTGCGCGACGAGCTGGCCGCAGGCAAGACCATCTACCCGCCGCCGGGACAGATCTTCGCCGCGCTCGACGCAACCCCGTTCGACCGGGTCAAGGTGGTGATCCTCGGCCAGGATCCGTACCACGGTCCCGGCCAGGCACATGGCTTGTGCTTCTCGGTGCAGCCAGGCGTGCGGCCGCCGCCGTCCCTGCTCAACATCTTCAAGGAAATCCAGTCCGATCTCGGGTTTCCGATCCCGAGGCACGGCTGCCTGACGCACTGGGCGCGGCAGGGCGTGCTTTTGCTCAACGCCGTGCTGACCGTCGAACGCGGCCGTGCCGGAGCGCATCAGGGCCGGGGCTGGGAGCTGTTCACCGATGCCGTGATCGACCGCCTGAACCGCGAACGCGACGGTCTGGTGTTCCTGCTCTGGGGCTCACCAGCGCAGTCCAAGGGACGACTGCTCGACGGCCGCCGTCACCTGGTACTGAAGGCGCGGCATCCGTCGCCATTGTCGGCGCACGGAGGCTTCTTCGGCTGCCGGCACTTCTCGCAGGCCAACCAGTGGCTGCAACAACACGGCCAGACACCGATCGACTGGTCGCTGCCCGATCCCGGTTGATTCCCGCGGCACTCGCTGCTCAACGAGGGCCGCTACAATCGGCCGATGAAACGAGTCTGCATCTATTGCGGGTCCAGTCCGGGCGACCGACCGCTGTATGGCGAGGTCGCACGCGCGCTCGGTCGGCGGATTGCCGAGCGCGGCCTCGGTCTGGTCTACGGCGGCGGTCATGTCGGCCTGATGGGCATGATCGCCGATGCCGCGCTGGCCGCCGGCGGCGAGGTCATCGGCGTGATTCCGCAGCGTTTGGTCGACGCCGAGGTCGCACACCATGGATTGAGCCAGCTGGAGGTCGTGCAGTCGATGCATGAGCGCAAGGCGCGCATGGCCGAATTGGCAGATGCCTTCATCGCCTTGCCGGGTGGCTTCGGCACCCTCGACGAGCTGTTCGAGATCCTGACCTGGGCCCAGCTTGGATTGCACGGCAAGCCGTGTGGCCTGCTCGACGTCGAGCGCTACTTCGCGTCGCTGGTGGCCTGGGCCGACAACGCAGTTGCCGCCGGCTTTGTGCGCCCGCGGCACCGTGCGCTGTTGATGGTCGACCAGGACATGGACCGGCTGCTCGACCGTCTGGCGGCCCACGAGCCGGTCGCGATCAGCAAATGGGTGGATCTCGCGGTTGCCGGCTAGGCATTTCTGAACTGCTCGGTGTACAAGTTAAGCGATTGATAATAAAGGGTCTGTTAGGGCAGTTCAGGCGGAACTCAGGCGTCATTTAGCACTCTAACGATGCGAGTGCTAAACTGCCGTCGATGAAGGAGACCGCGATGAGTCAGGCTCTGGTAGCCCAAAACCTGCCCATTCCCAGCGCCGTTGGCAGCCTGGACGGGTATATCCATGCCGTCAATCAGGTGCCGATGCTCAGTGCCGAACACGAGCAAATGCTCGCGCGCCGATTCCTTGGCGACGATGATCTCGACGCGGCACGAACCCTGGTGCTCTCGCATCTGCGCTTCGTCGTCCACGTCGCGCGCGGCTATCTTGGCTATGGTCTGGCGATGAACGATCTGATCCAGGAAGGCAATATCGGCCTGATGAAGGCGGTCAAGCGTTTTGATCCGGATGTCGGCGTGCGCCTGGTGTCGTTCGCCGTGCACTGGATCAAGGCCGAGATCCATGAGTTCATCCTGAAGAACTGGCGCATCGTCAAGGTCGCAACGACCAAGTCCCAACGCAAGCTGTTCTTCAATCTGCGCAAGGCGAAGAAGCGCCTGGGCTGGTTGTCGGCGGCCGAAGTCGACACCGTTGCCCGGGAACTGGGCGTGTCGCCGACCGATGTCGTCGAGATGGAGTCACGTCTGAACGGCCGTGACATCGGCTTCGATGCCGGCAATGACGATGACGACGACGCGCCGCCGTCGCCGGCCGCATACCTGGTTTCCGATGGACTGGATCCGGAAGCGGTAGCGGTCAACGACGATCAGGATGATCACGCGCTTGACGCCCTCCATGCCGGCCTCGATCGGCTCGATGCGCGCAGCAAGGACATTATCGTTCGGCGCTGGCTGAACGAGCCGAAGGCGACGCTGCAGGATCTGGCCGATGAGTACGGTGTTTCGGCTGAGCGCATCCGCCAGATCGAAGCAGCGGCAATGAAAAAGATGCGTACCCTCTTCGAAGCCTGAGCGCGCATTCCAATTTGAGTCCGGTTCCGTGCTGCGGCTGATGCCGCGGCGCCGGTTTGTCCGTCCCATTCGGCGAATCTGGTGAACGCGCGGAAGGCCAGGCATGCTGCCAACCGATTCGCAGCATTTCGCTCGAATCACGAACTTCAATACAGATCGTAGGGATCGACGTCCAGCGACCAGCGCACGCGTCGCGCCGTCGGCAGCGCATACAGTCTCGGTATCCAGGCTGAGAGCAGGCCATGCAGCGCGGCGCGGCTGTCGGACTCCAGCAACAGTTGCGTCCGATGATGGCCGGCCCGGCGCGGCATCGGCGCCGGCATTGGGCCGAGCCGGTCGACGCCGGTCGCCGCTGCCGGTTCCGGCAAGGCCGTTGCGGCGGCAAAGAACGCATCGAGTGCGGTCCGCTGACGTGCTTCGGCTGCGAGCAGAGCCTGGTGGCGAAACGGCGGCAGCGCGCTGGCGCGGCGATCGGCCAGCTCGGCTTCGGCCACGGCGGCGTGGCCGCCGCCAAGCCAGCGCGACCAGAACAGATGTTCGGGTTGCCGGGTCTGGATCAGTACGGTGCCGGGGCGGTCGCCGCGACCGGCGCGGCCGGCGACCTGGGTAAGTAGCTGCGCCAGGCGTTCGGGCGCGCGGAAATCCGGGCTGAACAAGCCTTGATCGGCGTCGACGACGACGACCAGGGTCAGTGCCGGCCAGTCATGACCCTTGGCCAGCAACTGCGTGCCGATCAGGATTGCCGGGGCGCCGTCGGCGATCTCGTTGAGCGCCGCGTCGAGTCGCGCGGTCGTGCGTACACTGTCGCGGTCGATGCGCAGCAGGCGCTGTCCGGGGAAGCGCTGGCGCAACTCGTTCTCGATGCGTTCGGTGCCGACACCGCGGGCGTCGAGCTCGGGATGATCGCAATCGGGGCAGGTGGTCGGTACGCGCTGACGCCGTCCGCAGTGATGACAGATGAGACTGGCGAGTTCCCGGTGCAGGGTCATGGCGCGGTCGCAGCGCGGACATTCGCAGTGCCAGCCGCAGGCCGGGCAGCTCAGCATGAGCGCATAGCCGCGCCGATTGCGGAACACCAGGGCCTGTCCGCCACCGGCCAGGGTTTCGGCGACGGCACCCACGGCGATGGCTCCCAGGCCGCCCACCAGATGCTGCCGGCGCACGTCGATCAGGCGCAGTTGCGGTGGTCTGGCCAGCACCGCTGCACGGCGCGACAAGCGCAGCCGTTGCATGCGGCCTTCGGATACCAGGGCCAGCATCTCCAGCGATGGCGTCGCACTGCCGAGCACGATCGGCACGGCTCGGGTCTTGGCACGCACCAGGGCCAGATCGCGGGCGTGGTAGCGAAAACCGTCGCCTTGCTTGTAGGAGCCGTCATGCTCTTCGTCGACGATCATCAGCCCGGCTTCCGGCAGTGGCGAAAAAACCGCCGATCGGGTCCCGAGCACGACGCACGGTCGCCCGCTCCGTGCGTGCGCCCAGGCCCGGCTTCGCTCGCCGTCGGACAGGCCGGAGTGCAGTGCCAGCACCGGCGCGGCAAGACGCTCGCGGTAGCGCTGCAGGGCCTGCGGCGTCAGCGCGATTTCCGGAACCAGAACCAAAGCCTGGCGACCGGCAGCCAATGTCTGTTCGATCAGCTGCAGGTAGACCTCGGTCTTGCCACTGCCAGTCACGCCGTCGAGCAACAGGGCACGGAACCCCGGTGTCGTCAGGTCGACCCGGTCGATCGCTGCCTGCTGCTCAATGTTCAGCGGTGGACCGTCCAGGCGGGCATGGGTGGTTGACGAACGCTGTTCCAGGCTGACGTCCTCGACCCAGCCGCGTTGGCGCAGGCGCCGCGCCGCCGCCAGCGCGGAAGCTCCGCCATGTTCTCGGACCTCGGCCAACGGCAGCGGGCCGGCGGCAAGCAGATCCAGCAGGCTCTTGCCGGGGCCGGGACGAAGCGCGCCGCGATCACAGGCGTCTTTGCCGGCGGCCGACAGCATCAGCGCGGCAATCGTACAGCCCGGCAGGGCATCGCCGCGGCGAAGTGCCTTCGGCATCGCTGCGTGCAGTACTTCGCCCAGCGGGTGATGGTAATAGGAGGCCGCCCAGGTCACGGTCTGCCAGAGCTCGGAATCAAAGACCGCCTCCGGGTCCAGGAGCGTCGTGATCCATTTCAGCTCACGACGATCCGGCGTGAGCGGCATCACGTTGACGATGATGCCGATGCGTTCGCCGGTACCGAAAGGAACCCGCACGCGCCGACCGGCCAAGGTGCTGGTTTGATCGTCTGCGGTGCGACAACGGTAGTCGAACAACTTTGGTAGCGGCAGCGGCAACGCGACCTGGACGACCACCTCGCCCGCGTCCGCGCACGGTCGCGCAGGCTGATCGCGGTTACCGGCACTTCTTGAGTCCATCGCCAAGAGTTCGTCCTAAGTCGCCGCCGTCGAAGTGGTTTTCGGTTTATCCACACAAGCTGTGGATAACTGTGTGGATAGCGCCCCGGAAAGCATCGGTCGAGCCCCTGAAAAGCGGCTCATCGATCACCCTGGCTAAACTTTAATCAATATGAAATACGGCTTCAAATCAGACACTTAAGCATGCTCGGCAGGGAGAATACACACATGTTACGGGATTGTGCCGGGAACGCGGCCAGGACCCTTGCCGCTGTGCACAACCGTTTCCGCGGAACGGCAAGTGTGTGCTGTGTCAAGTTTTTTTCCTGTCGGTAAAAACGCATCGAAGACAGGCGCTTAGCGGGGCATTCGAGGGTCGGGGCTGCACTTGGTTCAGCCCTTGCGACAATCGTCCGGGGCAAACGGTATGGCGGCCAGCACACGGCGCTCGGCACGGACGCGATCGCCAAAGCGTCGAACGCCCAGCTCGCGCATGCGCGCGGCGTGCTCGTCGAGGTAGTGGTCCAGCGCCTGTCGATCTTCTAACCGGTAGCGTACGCAGTAGCCAATGCGATCGTGCGCAATCGGCTCCAGAATCCGGTTCAGACCGGCGTCGATGAAGCCAGGCAGGGCGAGCATCTGCTCGATGTGCTCAAGCAGCCACGGCAGATAGTCGGCTTCGATCGCCGGGTCGATCTCAAGATTGACTTCGTATTCGATCATCACGACGGTTCACCATAGCAATAGGCTTAGCATCAGCATGACGGCACTGCCGAAGCTCAGCAGCAGCAGGTACAGGAGGCCGAGCAGGACAAACTTTACCGACGTCAGCAGCCAACCTTGTTCATAGACGCGTTTCTGGGTCAGGTAGAGGTTGACCGGGATCCACAGGGCCAGCAGCACTTGCAGCCAGCCCAGGACCGACGTCAGCCAGCTGATGCCGGCGCTCAGCGATGCCAGGCCGTTGAGTGCGAGAATCAGCAACAGATTGACCGCGATAAAGCTGTGGCTGTGCATCGCGACCAACAGGTGTTGCAGATACATCCGGCCGCTGAACAGATAGAACAGCTTCAACAGCAAGGCGAACAACGGCAAGATAAAGAACAGTGTCTGCGGCGCCAATGACAGCACCTGGTCGACAAAGGCGCCCGGACTTTCGTTGATGCGCTGAGCGTTTCGTGCCATCTGTGCCAGCGCCGCCCGCAGCTGTGCATTCAGACCGTCCGACAACCAGCTCAGCCGGAACTCGTCCGTGCCCCCGAGTTGACCCTGATCAGAACCTTGGATCTGAAAGCCGGCGCGTTCGGTCTGGGAGATCGGCGGTGATAGCGCATCGGCTCGCACCGCGCTTCGCTCTGCCTCGGGCAGCCATTCGATCACGCGCTCGATGTTCGCGACATCTTCGCCGCTCGGTCGAGCAGACTGCGCGCCGGCCGGGCCGGGATCGATATCGACGAACAGGCGCACAGCAATGAACAGCAGCACAGCAAGAAACAGGAACAGTCGGACCGGACTGACATAGCGCACACGGCGCCCGGCGATGTATTCGCGGCTGAGATGGCCCGGTCGCAGCAGCAGCGGCCCCAGCGTGCGCCAAAGCCGGCCGTCGTACTCGAACACGGTGTCGAGAAAGTCCGCGACCCAGCTCGGCAGCGGCCGGATCAGGCCCTTGACCGGCTGGCCGCATTGCCAACAGTGCTCGCCGAGCAGCGGGGTGTCACAATTCCGGCATGCGCCGCGACCGCCGTCGACGGTATCGTTGTTGTTGATGTCCAAGGCTCGCCCTCCAGCGCCGAGTGTAGCCGTTGTGCCACAAGTTCAGGGTCAGCACGATGTCGGCGAACGAGTTCTCCGCAGCCCTCCACACCATGCCCGATCGAGCCCGTATCGGCCGCGAATTGCGTGCCACGATTGTCCTGGCACTACCGCTGGTTGCAGGACAACTGTGCGCGGTCGGCATGAACGTGGTCGACACCGTCTTGGCCGGCCAGCTCGGCGCCCAGACTCTGGGCGCGGTCGCGATCGGCACAGCGATCTGGATGATGGTGATCATGGTCGCGATCGGCTTGATGCTGGCGGTACCGCCCTCGGTCGCGCAGCTGGTCGGAGCCGGTCGCAAGCACGAGGTAGGCAGCCTGTATAGGCAGGCCCTTTGGCTGGCCGTGATCACCGGTCTTCTGCTTACGGCCGGTTTGCAGTTTGCGCCCCGGGTGCTGGCGATGGCGAAGACCGATCCGGCGATCGTGCCCGAAGCGCTGGCTTTTCTCGAGGCATTGGCCTTTGGGGCTCCCGCGCAGTGTCTGTTCTTCGTTTCCCGCGGTCTCAGCGAGGGTCTGGGCCTGACCCGGCCAACCTTGTGGTTCAGCGCTCTCGGCGTCGCCCTGCTGGCCCCGCTCGGCTATGTGCTGATGCACGGTCTGCTGGGCTTGCCGGCGATGGGTGCACGCGGACTCGGCCTGGCCTATGCGATCGCGCTGTGGGTGCAGGCCGCGGCGATCGTGATCTACCTGGGTCGGCATCGCAACTACCGCGACCTGCGACTGTTCGCGCACTGGGAGCGACCGCGCTGGGCGCCGATCGCCGGTCTGCTCGCGATCGGAATTCCCATGGGTTTTACCGTGATCATGGAAGGTGGACTGTTCATCGCGACCGCGCTGTTGATTGGATCGCTCGGCGCAATCACGGTCGCGGCACATCAGGTCGCCATCAATGTTGCGTCGATTGCCTTCATGATTCCGCTCGGGCTGGCGATGGCGATCACGATCCGGGTCGGCCAGGCGGTTGGACGTGAGGACGTCGCCGGTGTCCGCTATGCCGGCTTCACCGGCATCGGGCTGGTGTTGCTGACGCAGACGATCAGCGCGACCGTACTGGCCCTGGCGGCACAGCCGATCGCTTCGCTGTATACGCGCGACGCCGTCGTCGTCTCGATGGCAGCGCAGCTGATGCTGTTTGCGGCCGTGTTCCAGTTCTCTGACGGCATTCAGGCCGCCAGCAACGGCGCCTTGCGTGGACTCAAGGACACACGGATTCCCGCCGTGCTTGCCGCGTTTTCGTATTGGGCGGTCGGGATGACGTGCGGATGGTGGCTGGCATTCGACCAGGGCATGGGCGCGCGCGGCCTGTGGCTGGGCTTGATCGCCGGCCTGTCGGTCGCGGCGCTGCTGCTGTTCTCACGCTTCAGTATCTTGGCACGCGCAGCGAATTGGAGGCGCCTGGCTGCCGACCGCAGCGTGTGATCGATCCGAACCGACGCTTGGCAGGCCCGCCGCAGCCGCCTATCCTGGGCGCTGTTGCTCCAACCAACCAACTTAACCCATGAACGAAAGAAAGCCCGGATTGTTGCGGCGCCTGTTCGTCGGCACCTGGCGGGTGCTGGATTTCAGTCGCAGGTTCATTCTGACCGTTGTGTTCCTGTTTCTGGTCGTGCTGTTGATGTCCGCCGTGTTGCGACCAGACCTGTCGGTCGGCGAGCGCAGCGTGCTGGTGATCGCGCCGAAGGGCAACCTGGTCGAGGAATATACGATTGGCACCGCCGACCGTGCTCTGAACCGGCTGCTTGGCCAGGACATTCCCGAGGTACGCCTGCGCGACCTGCTGCAAGCGCTGGAAGCGGCTGTCGGCGATCGCCGGATCGAACGCGTGCTGCTGCGCCTGGACGGTCTCCAAGGTGCCGGCCTGGCCTCGCTGCGGGAAATTGGCGAAGCGCTCGATCGGGTTCGCGACGCCGGCAAGCAGATCGTTGCCTACGGCGACTGGTACGGGCAGGGCGCGTACTACCTGGCCGCGCATGCCGACGAGATCTATATGCACCCGTTCGGCATGGCTGCGCTGGAGGGATTTGGTCGATTCCGCACCTATTTCGCCGGCGCGTTCCGCAAGCTCGGCATCGAGGTCCGGCTGTTCCGGGTCGGCGAATACAAGAGCGCGGGCGAAACCTATATTCGCAACGAGGCGTCAGAAGAGGCACGCGAGGCCGACCGTTATTGGATGAACGATCTGTGGCGTCGCTATCTGGCCGAGGTCGGTGCCGCGCGGTCGCTGTCGGCGGAGGCCTTGCAGACGGCGATCAATGAGTTTCCGCAGCGCCTGCGCGCAGCCGGAGGCGACACCGGCCGGCTGATGCTCGATGCCGGCCTGGTCACCGAACTGAAGA
>CAZFUH010000098.1:0-12220 GCA_964522235.1 uncultured Rhodanobacteraceae bacterium | reverse complement strand
TGTGCGACGGCGGCGATCATCGCCAGGGCGATGTCGGCGTACCACATGGCCATATAGCTGCCTACATGGGCCATGGCCAAACCACCGAACCAGGCACCAAAGAAGCCGCCGATCTGGTGCGACAGCAGGGTCATCCCGAACAAGGTGCCAAGATAGCGCGGGCCGAACAGCTTGCCGACCAGACCGGCCGTCGGCGGTACCGTCGCCAGCCAGGTCAAGCCAAGAGCAGCGGAGAACACGAAGAACGTCAGCGGCGTCGGTGGTGCCAGCAGGTAGAACACGATCAGGGCGGCCCGGCTTGCGTACAGCCAGGCCAGCAGCAGCTTCATTCGATAGTGCTGGCCGAGCCAGCCGATCGCCAGGCTGCCGCCGATATTGAACAGGCCGATCAGTGCCAGCGAGATCGCCGAGACCCGCTCGGACAGACCGCACAACGCGATTTCGGTTGGCAGGTGGGTGACCAGAAAGGCGATATGGAATCCGCAGGTGAAAAAGCCCAGGTGCAGGCACCAGTAGCTGGGATTGCGCATGGCAATGCCGAGTTGCCGGCGCAGACCCAACTCGATCGAGTGGGACACAGCGGCAGCGGTCGTCGCCGGCGAGGCGGCCGGGCCCGGGGTCGGCGTGGCGGCCGGGGCCAGGAGGGCCGGCGTCTTTTTGCGTCGCAGCGGCCACGCCATCGGCAAGGTGGCCAGCGCCGCCACGGCCAGGGTCCACAGTGCAGCCATCCAGCCAGCGAAGCTGATGACCGCCTGTGACAACGGCGCGAACACGAATTGCCCGAACGAGCCGCCGGCATTGATGAAGCCCGACGCCACCGAGCGTCGCGATTCGGGAATTCGTGCCGCGGTGGCGCCGATCAGGACCGAGAAGCTGGCTGCGCCGGCACCGGCTGCGGACAAGATGCCGAGGGTCAGCAACAATCCCCAGCCGCTGGCCAGCATCGGTGCCAAGGCCAGACCGATGGCCAGCAGCAGGCCGCCGACGACCAGGACGCGACCGGGGCCGTAGTGATCGGCGATGGCACCGAACACGGGCTGGACCAGGCCCCAGACCAGTTGCGCAATCGCCAGAGCGAAGCTGATCTGGGCGATGCCGAGCCCGACGTCTAGCGCGATCGGCTGCACGAACAGCCCGAGCGACTGCCGGATGCCCATCGTGATCGCAAGCATTGCCGAGGCGGCGATCAGGAGCGGCCAATACGATGCCACCGGCGCCGGGCGATTCATGGCAGGTCGGCCCTGGCCAGGCGGTCGAGCGCGCTGTCGATCCGCCGGTGCAACCGTTCCAGTTCCCGCGCGCCGACCATGGCCTGGATCTCCTCTTGCGCACGGCGCCACAGCGGCATCGATTGCGCGACCAGCTTGCGACCTTCTGCGGTGATCCGGACCAGGCGCTCGCGCGCATCGGTGCCGATCGCCAGCTCCAGCCAGCCGGTCCGGCACATCGGTTTCAGCTCCCGGCTCAGCGTGCTTCGATCCATGCCCAATTGCCGGGCCAGTTCGCTGATGCTGTAGTCGCCGCGCCCGGCGTGGCGCAGAATCGAGTACTGGTTCACGGTCGCACCGACCGGTGCCAGGGCGCGGTCGTAGCGCTGGCTCAGCAGGCGCGCGAACTTGCGGGCGCGAAAACAGGTGCAGACGGCGACGGCAACGCCGCCAGCGCTACCGCTGGAAGGAGGAATGGTGTTCATATGCGTGCATATACACTTGATATGCCGCCCAGGCAAGACCTCGGCTGGAAGCCGGGCAGGGCGATCACGCCATCGCTGCAGGGTGGATCTCCGGGTCGTCGCTGATATCGGGCGGTCCAGCGCGCAGGTTCGCGTCCGGGCCACGCCCACCTGCGCCAATCCGGCGCGGGTCGGGACTTTCGGCACAGGCCGGACCGGCCGTGTGCGGCATACTGCGTCGCTAAACCTGAAATTCGGAGCCCTGATGAAGCCGATCGTACTGGCCGTCCTGATCCTGGCCGGCGCCAACACCGGTGTTGCGCTGGCCAACTCGCCAAGCAAGCTGCTGCGCTTTCCCGACATCCACGGCGAGCGCATCGCCTTCGTCCACGCTGGCGACATCTACGTCGCGCCGGCCAGTGGCGGTACCGCATTGCGCTTGACCTCACATCCGGGCCGCGAGCTGTATCCGAAATTTTCCCCGGACGGCAACTGGATCGCGTTCTCCGGCGAGTACAACGGCAGCCGGCAGGTGTTCGTGATCCCCAGCGTCGGCGGCGAACCGCGGCAGCTGACCTGGTACAACGATGTCGGGCCGATGCCGCCGCGTGGCGGCACCGACAACCGGGTGCTGGACTGGACGCCGGACGGTCGGCACATCGTCGTGCGCATGAACCGGCTCGGCTTCGACGAGCGCGCCGGCCAACCGTACCTGGTGCCCGTGGCCGGCGGCCTGGAGACGCCGATGGTCGTCCCCGAGTCCGGCGGCGGCATGCTCAGCCCCGACGGCAGCAAGTTCGTCTACACGCCGATCGACCGCGAGTTCCGCAGCTGGAAGCGCTACCGCGGCGGCCGCGCCCAGGACGTGTGGATCTATGACCTCGACGGCAACAGCACGCTGCAGCTGACCGCCGACCGCGCGACCAACCATCAGCCGATGTGGGTCGGCAACACCATCTATTTCGTCTCCGACCGCGACGACACGATTCTCAACCTGTACTCGATCTCGCCGCAGGGCGGCGAACCGAGCAAGCTCACCCACTTCACCGACTTCGACATTCTCTGGCCCAGCGCCGGACCGGACGCGATCGTGTTCGAGAAGGGCGGCGAGATCTGGCGCTTCGATCCCGCCAGTGGCCAGGCCGCACCGGTGTCGATCCGGGTGACCGGCGATACCCCCGACACCCAGCCGCGCTACGTCAAGGGCAATGAATTCATCGAATCGTTCGCGCTGTCGCCGGGCGGCGAACGGGCCGTATTCGGCACTCGCGGCGAGATCTTCACCGTCCCGGCCAAGCACGGTGAGCCGCGCAACCTGAGCCGGACGCCGACCGCGCGCGAACACAGCGTCAGCTGGTCGCCGGATGGCCAGTGGATCGCCTATCTGTCCGATGCCAGCGGCGAATACGAGATCTATCTGCTCGCCCAGGACGGCAGCGGCGAGCCGCGCCGGCTGACCACCGACGGCGACATCTGGCGCTTCCGGCCGGTATGGTCACCGGATTCGGGCAAGCTCGCATTCGCCGACAAGCACCAGCGCCTGCGTATCCTCGACATCGCCAGCGGTCGCATCACCGACGCCGACACCGGCAGCCACAATGAGATCAACCAGTACCGGTTCGCACCCGACAGCCGCTGGCTGGCGTATACCAAGGTCAACGCCAGCGGCAACAGTTCGATCTGGCTGTATTCGCTTGCCGACGCCCGCGCGCGCCAGTTGACCGGCGACGAGACCGTTGATCTCGACCCGGTGTTCGATCCCAAGGGCCGCTATCTGTATTTCCTCTCCAACCGCGACTACAACCTGCAGTTCAGCGCCTTCGAGTTCAACTTCCTGTATCGCGACGCCACCCGCATCTATGCCGCGACCCTGGCCGCCGATGGCCCGGCCCTGCTGCGGCCCAAGAGCGACGAGGTCGCCAGCAATGGCAACGACAAGAACAACAACGGCAAGAACGCCGACGAGCGCCCGGTGCCGCCGCTGCGCGTGGATTTCGACGGCTTCAACAGCCGCGTGATCGCGCTTGCCGCGCCGTCCGGCACCTACCAGGGCCTGTCGGCCAACGACGACGGCGTGTTCTATGTTGCCATCCAGCCCGGTCCGGGCGGGCCGGGCGGTGGCGGCGGCGAGCTGCGCCATCTCGGGCTGGAAGCCGACAGCAAACCCGAAGCCGTCGGCCGGGTCGAGGGCGGCTATGCCCTGTCCGCGGACGGCAAGAAGCTGCTGCTGCGTCGCGGCAGCGACTTCGCGATCGTCGATGCCAAGCCCAAGGCCGAGTTCGATTCCAGCAAGCTGGCACTCGACCGCATGCAGATCCGCATCGAACCGCGGCACGAATGGCGGCAGATGTATGTCGACGCCTGGCGCATCGTTCGCGACTGGTTCTACGACCCGAACATGCACGGCCAGGACTGGAACGCGATCCGCGCCAAGTACGAGCCCCTGGTCGAGCACATCGCCACCCGCAGCGATCTCGACTACATCCTGCAGGAGCTGGCCGGCGAGGCCAATGCCGGTCATGTCTATGTCCAGGCCGGAGACGAAACCAAGGTCGAGCGCCGCCAGGGCGGCCTGCTCGGCGCCGAGCTGTCGCAACACAGCAGCGGCTATGTTCGCATCGAGCGGATCTTTCCCGGCGAGAACTGGCAGACGCAGACGCGTTCGCCGCTGACCGAACCGGGTGTCGACATCGCCGAAGGCGAATACATTCTGGCGATCGACAAGGTCTCCACGCGCGGCGTCGACAACGTCTATCGTCTGCTCGAGAACAAGGCCAACCGGGTCGTCGAGCTGCGCGTCAACAACCGGCCGCAGGAGGCCGGTGCCCGCGACGTGCTGGTGCGCACCACCGCCAGCGAGACGCCGCTGCGCTACCTGGACTGGGTCCAGAGCCGTCGGCGTCTGGTCGACGAGCTGAGCGGCGGCCGGATCGGCTACATCCATGTGCCGAACACCGCCGCCGAAGGCAGCCGCGAAATGTTCAAGGGCCTGAACGCGTATGCCAGCAAGGACGCCCTGATCATCGACGATCGCTACAACGGCGGCGGCTTCATCCCCGACCGGCTGATCGAATTGCTGGCGCGGCAACCGCTGAACTACTGGAAACAGCGCGGTCTGGAGCCGAACGCAACGCCGTTCCTCAGCCACCGCGGTCCGAAGGCGATGCTGGTCAACGGTCTGTCCAGTTCCGGCGGCGACGCGCTGCCGTACTACTTCCAGAAGCTCGGCCTCGGCCCGGTCATCGGCACCCGCACCTGGGGCGGTCTGATCGGCATCTCCGGCAATCCGGCCCTGGCCGACAACGGCACCGTGCTCGCCGCGACCTTCAGCTTCTTCGACACCGAAGGCCGCTGGGCCGTTGAGGACATCGGCGTCGTGCCCGACATCGAGGTCATCGACCGGCCCGAGCTGATCGCTGCCGGCCGCGACCCGAGCATCGAGCGCGCCGTGCAGGAGCTGCTCGCCGCCCTGGAACGCAACCCGCCGCGACCGATCGTCGTGCCGCCGGCACCGACGCAGTTCCCGAAGGTCGGCCGCTGAGCACGATGCCGGCCCAGGTCCTCGTCTTCGACCTCGACGGCACCCTGGTCGACAGCGAGGGCCTGAGTGCGCGGGTCATGCTGGAAATGCTTCCGGCCCTCGACGACAGCGTCGAGGGCTGGATCCAGCGCTACCGAGGCGGTCGCCTGCGGCATGTGCTGGACGATATCGAGCGCCGCCTCGGCTGCGCACTTCCGACCGACTTCGAAAGCCTCTTTCGCAGCCGAGTCGCGCAGCTGTTCGCCAGCGAACTGCAACCGATGCCAGGCGCGCTCGAGATGCTCGACGCAATCGCGGCGAGCGAACACCGCCGCTGCATCGCATCCAGCGGCCCGCCGGCCAAGATCCGACATTCACTGTCGGTCACCGGCCTGGCACGCTATTTCGATCAGCATGTCTACAGCGCCTACGAGATCGGCTCATGGAAGCCCGACCCCGGCCTGTTCCTGCACGCCGCCGCGGCGATGTCGGTCGCGCCCGCGGACTGCCTGGTGATCGAAGACAGCATCGTCGGCATCCGAGCAGCCCAGGCCGCCGGCATGCCGGTGCTGCACTATTGCCCCGACGGCGCCGTCGCCGCGATCGACGGCGTACCTCGCTTTGAGCACCTACCCGAACTGCCGCGGTTGCTCGTCGGCCGCTGACTTCATGTAGCCGGAGATGCTGGTGCTGGTAGCACGCTGCTGGGGACAAGGTACGAGGGCGGCCGAATTCGGGGCTCCGGGTTCTTCATGAAACAGCGGTCCCGAGCGGTACTGACCTGATTGCGGTGGCGTTGTTCCGTACGGTCCGCGATTCAATCAGTAGGCAGAGCGCGGCGTTGCTTCCAATGAGAGTGATTCGAAAGTTGAAGAGCAAAAATGAAACCACTCGTTCCAGCTTCCCGAATCCCGCAGCGCCAGCGAACAGCGATGAATATGCATGCCCTTAAACTGCCATAGCAACTCTAGCCAGGGCGCAACGCATTGAGAGTCGCCCAGTTGCTTATGAATCCAGCGTTGAAAAATCGCTCTGGCTGTGCGACCGTTGCCATCCACAAATGGATGGATGAGCAATAGTTGAAGCAAGAGAACGATGCCAACCATGGACGCAGGACAGGTGGCATCATTGGCAAAAAATAGAGCATCTCTGACGAGACCTTTAATACGGTTCGCTGGGGGCGCGACATACCAGGCATGTCGAGGGGAAATGCCACCGACCCATGCAGGACCAGAACGAAAACCACTCTTGGTCAGGCCAAAGATTTCCGAATTAAGTTTTACCAAGCCAGAAAGAGTGAGGGCGATGTGTGGGTTATTCCCATTGCGGTTGCCACCGGACACAGCCGCCGCCGCGGCAGTCGAGGCATTATCCGAATTGCTCCGGCAGTGCTTTTTGATTTTCTGATCTATATTTGTATATACCTTGATCCACTCGGACTTTCCGGCTGCCTTGGAGATGGATGCTTCAAGTTTTGCTGGGATAAACGCCTGATATATCTCGCCAGATGATGAGGTCTCATTTATCCAGACCCCGGAGTATTTGTCTGCCACGAAGTAGTCTTCCTAATCCTACTAGCTCCTTGCCTCAGCCAGTATTTTGAATGCAATAGCGCCACTACCGCATGGTTTTTGTTGGAGCTGCCATAGCTGCGACAAAGGGGCCAAGGTGGCGGAAGCCGTTGCTGGACAGCGGTATTCGGGTAAAGTCGGTTCGAGGGTTGGAAGCTAGAAGATCATAATTCCTGCTATCTCGTCTCAACAAGACGGGCTCTCTCGCGAGTCCAATAACCCGAATTCGCTAATTTTCTGATCGAGGGGCCTTGAAGGGATACTCTCCCGATCGAACCAGTACCTCGACTCCAATTTTGCTTGGTCTACAATGTTGGTCGCCATGTCGTCTGACAGCGCTTGTGCGGCATAATGCGCCAATCGGACACCTGATTCTCCGAGTGAATCCGCCCCATAAACTTCATTCATTATCGTGGCATAGAAGAGGAATTCCCGCGGATTGGGAATCCATAAGCCCGGCCCTCGGGGAGCAAAAGTCCGTCCGGGAGCATATACCAGAACCAAACCCTCCAAAGCCAATGGGTCTCGGTATCGAAAACCTTCCAGAAGAAACTGAAGCGCATGATCGGCCTGATATTGGGGGAGAACATACAAGCCCGACTGCGAGTGGAACGAGGTTCGTTTAATTCTCCTCAACGACCCGTCGACCTGTGTCAGTGCTAATATTGTTTTTTGGCGCGGTGTAAGGGAATGAATCGAAGACTCTACTAACCGAGAGACGTCAGGCAGCTGCGACTCAACAACGCCGGTGCAAAACTCGGCGCTTCGATCTCCCCGTTCTACGGATCTTGCGATCAAGTCAATGATTACGGAGTCGTCCGGGGACTCAGTAGACTCTAGCGCAGACTGCATTTCGATGGTCAACCGAGCGTTTCTATAAACTTCTCGGCACCGGTTCGCAGAAATAGCTAATCGGCAGATAGCTATTGTATTGCCCCGTTCCGCCTCGTCCAGAAGGCTGTTCAACTGGTCAACCAGCGGTAATGTGGGGTCCGGCAGCGCTGATTCAAATCTCTCCAGATTCCCTGATTCAACCGTCGGTATTGCGTGGGGTCGCGGCCGAGCTAGAGAGTCCGACTCAATGGGGGACGAGTCCGAGGGCGCCGTATTGACACCTTCCGAGTCGGACGATTCCGTGTCTCTGCCGATGTATATAGTAATTGCGAGGAGCGCCAGAGCAACAAATATGATTATCGCGTAAGCCAGCTTAGTCCGCTTCATCATGCAACTGTCTCCGGTCTATAAATTTGGGGCAACCGGGACATCCACGAATCAGTGGGGCAACCGGGGCAACCGGGAGGGGCAACCGGGACATCCACGAATCAGCGAAATCCAACGCGCATCAGCGTTGGATTCCGACGGACTACCAGCCGGCGGGTACGTAGTTGGGCGTGGGTTTTGCATTGCCAAGTTTTTGTGGATGTCCTCGTCTGCGGTCCTCGTCTGCGGCTCGTTTGCGGTCTCCTCGTCTGCGCGTCTTGTCCTCGTCTGCGTCCTCGTCTACGTGGATTCAGCATAGGGAAGCATGTTTTGGCGTCGAGGCGCCGGGTTCGGGCTTGAGAGGTGGGGATGTCCGATTGCGGTTGAGGTCTACGCCGCAAGCCGATGCTCATAGTACGGCCGGTGGCGGTCGTCGAGGATGGCGTAGCTGGCGGCGAGGTCGTCCGGATTCGGGTGCAGCCAGGCATCGACGTGTTCGGCCTTGATCGGGATGATGCAGCGGTCGTGTCCGGCGGCGGCGACTTCGGGAGGTGGCTCGTCGGTGATCGCCGCGAACGACAGCAGGTCCGGTTCCTTGCCCTTGGGATCGGTCCACTTCGACCATAGGCAGGCGATCCACATCGGTTCGCGATCAGCCGGCTCGAATTCCAGCACTTGGTTGCGGCCGTCGGAGCCTTCGACGTTCTCGTAAAAGCGCTCGGCGACCAGCACGCAGTGGCTGTGCCCGAACTGACCTTTCCAGAATCCCTCCAGGTTGTCGCGCCGGGCGTTGTAGGTGCCGGGATACTTGCTGTCGTAGAACGCCGGCTTGCCGGCCGGCCGGCACTGGTAGCGCATCGGATACAAGGCGCGTTTGCCATCGAGCACGGCCAGCACCGGAGCGTAGGTGCCGGGAAAGATGCGGCTGTCGGCCGGCAGAGGCTCGGTTCGTCGCAGCGTTTCCAGTCGGCGCAGCGCATCGCGAACCTTGCGGGTGCCGATGCGCACGTCCTCGCGTGCTTTCTTGGTGTCCTTGGACTTCAGCAAGCGCTCGGCGTCGGCGACGCGCTTGCGTTGCGTGAACAGCTCACGTTCCAGTCGCGCCGTCCGCTCGGCATCCCAGGTGCGGATCGCCTGCCGGATCGGCTCGACTGCAGCGTCCGGATCGGCTAGAAACGCCAGGTCCAGCGCCCGGGCAAACTTGATCTTGTCGCCTTGGCCACGGAATCCGTAGCGCTCGATGAACAGCGAAATATCGATGACATCGCCGGTGACCCGCATGTAGCGGTGATATGCCTGCCAGACCTGGGCCGAGTAGCACATGGATCGACTGTAGCAGGCGAAGAGACGGCTCGCCGTAGACGGGAGCAACCGGGACGGGAGCAACCGGGACATCCGGGAGAGCGACCGGGAGCAACCGAGAGCAACCGGGAGAGCAACCGGGGGGAGAGCAACCGGGGAGAGCAACCGGGAGGGAGAGCAACCGGGACATCCATGGGGAGAGCAACCGGGACATCCATGAATCAGCGAAATCCGACCCGGATCAGCGTCGGATTCCGACTGACTACCAACCGGGGGGTCCGTAGGCTCGCTGGTATGACGACCGCCCGCCGCCTGCTTGTCGCTCCAGATGTACCTGGGTTCTACCACTGCGTATCGCGCTGCGTTCGGCGCGCGTGGTTGTGTGGCCTGGATCCCTTGACCGGCCGGTCGTTCGAGCATCGCCGCGACTGGATCGAAGACCGCCTGCACGAGCTTGCCGGAATCTTCGCGGTCGGCGTCTACGCCTATGCGGTGATGAGCAACCACGTCCACGTCGTGCTGCGGATCGATCCGACCGCGGCGGCCGGCTGGAGCGATGAAGAGGTCGCGCAGCGCTGGGTGCGACTGTTTCCGGCCCGGCAAGTCGGGAATCTGGACGAGGACGCTTGCCGGCAAAAGGAGCGGACGATTCTGGGTAACGCCGAGCGTGTGCAGCAGTGTCGCGCGCGCCTGGGCAGTCTGTCGTGGTTCATGCGCGCACTGAATGAGCCGATTGCTCGGCGCGCCAACGGCGAGGACAGCTGCACGGGCCGATTCTGGGAGGGCCGCTACAAGTGCCAAGCCTTGCTGGATGAGACGGCGGTGCTGGCCTGCATGAGCTACGTGGACCTGAATCCGATTCGGGCCGGACTCTGCGATGAGCTGAGCCAGTCCGCGCACACCAGCGTCGTGCGTCGTATCGAGGCACTGCGTGCCGAACCGGAACAGGCCGCGCGATCCATAGCGCCGGTCGCTGCCAGCGTGCCCGCTCCGGCGCTGTCGATTCGCATCGATGAGTATCTGGTTCTGATTGATTGGACCGGACGACAGGTACGCGGCGACCAGCGCGGCGCGATCCGGGCCGACGTCCCGCCAACCTTGGCTCGGCTGGGATTGGACTTCGCGCAATGGCAAGCTCAGGTGCTGGGCATCGAAAGCCGCTATTGGCGCGCGGTGGGCCGCATGCAGGCGCTGGTGCAGCGTGCGGCGGAGCTGGGTCAGCGCTGGCTGAAGGGGGTACGCCTGGCTCCGCAATGAATCAGCAGACCCGGAGCCCGACTTGCATGTTCCCGCTCGCCGGGGTTCGACGCCACGTTCGCCGACTGGGAATCAGCACTCGTGGATGCGCAGCTGACCCCGGCTAGGGTGAGACGGCTGCCTTTGCCGCCAGCCGATGAAACCGCAGCCGTATCCGACTGCCGACGACGAACGCTTGTCGGACATGAGCTTGGTCGGGTGAGGGCTTCGCATTGCCGAGTTTCTGTGGATATCCTAGTCTGCAACAACAGCTTGAACCCGACCGGCTTTTCCGCTGGCGCTCCAAAGCCGGCGGGTTAGGCTGGGCATTGGGCCTACTGAATGCAGAGGTAAATATGTCATCTGAAATTGTTCCTGAGTGGCATGCTCTCGAATTGAAGCGAGAGGCGCTAGAGAAGCTTCTTCTAGAGAAGTATCGGGAACAGTTGCTCAGTGCCAATCCAAAAGAGCAAAAGCGAATCAAGAAAGAAATCGAGAAGCAAATCCGCGACGAACTGCGAGTGGGCTCGAAAAATCTCTTCGGCGAGAAACCTTGGATTCGTTAAAACGAAAACAACTAAACTTGCCCAACAAGCCCTTCGAGCCGACCGACCGGCGGCAACCGGGACGGCGGCAACCGGGACATCCATGAATCAGTGAAATCCGACTTGCATCAGCGTCGGATTCCGACTGACTACCAGCCGGCGGGTCCGTAGTCGGGCGTAGGCTTTGTATTGCCACAGCTTCTGTGGATGTCCTCGTTTGCGCCCGCAGCCGTATCCGACTGCCGACGACGAACGCTTGTCGGGCATGGGCTTGGTCGGGTGCGAGCTTCGCGTTGCCGAGGTTCTGTGGATGTCCTAGTCTGTCGGAGAACCATGGGTGTCCCAGTTCGCGTGCCAGTTCGCGTGAATGTCCAGAAGGCTTGCAGTATCCTTCTTGGTGATCGGCGCCGGATGCACTTGAGTGGGGGCTTCAAGCAATCCAGCAGCTTTTTCATCAACGTGCGCTGCAATCGCGAGACGACATCCATACGGGCAAGGCGCAAGTGCGGCATTGCGCAATGGGTGAGAGTCTCTGTCGAGCGAAGCTGGTCACGCAAGTCCATTCTCTGGGAGGATCCATGAAGACTCAGTACCTTTCATCATGGCGGATGCTCGTGCTGCTGCCGATGGTTCTGCTCGCCGCCTGTGCGACAAGTCGCAGCCAGATCAGCCTGACCGTTCCACCACACGCGGCGACAGCCTCGGTTGGCGGCGAACGACTGGCCGTGATCACCACGGTGGCGGACCAACGCACGTTCGAGGAGCGGCCGCGCGACCCGAGCATCCCATCGCTGAAGCGGGGCGACCGTCATGCGCTCGACAGCGAGGGTCGCAAGGCGGCGGTCGGACGCAAGCGCAATTCCTACGGAAAGGCACTGGGCGATATCGTGCTGAGCCCGCCGCAGACCGTGGAAACGATCACCCGGCAACTGCTGCAGACCGGCCTGACCGGCCTGGGCTATCGAGTGCTTGACGCCGCTGCACCCGCGCCCGAGGGTGCCCTCGTCATCGACGTAGGCATCGAGGAGTTCTGGGCCTGGTTCACGCCCGGGTTCTGGGCCGTCAGCATGGAGGCGCGTGTGAAAACCGTGCTGACACTGCGTGGCGCGGCAGGTGGCTCGGCAACCGTCACTGGATACGGCACCAAGTCGGCTCCGACCGGCCGCGAGGGCAA
>CAZFUH010000097.1:0-12260 GCA_964522235.1 uncultured Rhodanobacteraceae bacterium | reverse complement strand
TGCATGAACTGCCATGTGCACGTACACGGCAGCAACCATCCCTCCGGGACGGGAACGACGCGATGAACGCCGTGCCGCGACTGTGCCTGCTCGCCACCCTGCTGCCGATGTCGACGGTCGATGCCGCGAACCGTGATCCGGCGACCGAACTCGATCGTCACTGCGCCGAAATCCGGCTCGGCCTGGCCACGTTCGCTGGCGAACCGTTCCGCTATGGCCGCTACGCCGGCCATGCCGGTCGCGACAATGTCCCGATGCTCGATGCTTTGCTGTGCCGGCGCCGACAGCCCGGCGCCGGCGGTGGCCGCCATGCCCATCTTGTTACCTCGGACCTCGGACTGGACAGTCGGCGCATCGAAGCCGGCGTCGGCGTACAGGGCCGCTACCGGCTCGGCTTGGACCTCCAGCGCCAGCCAGGCATCGCGACTGAAGGGCAATTCTTGTTCGTCAATCCGGGCAGCAGTGATCTGCGCCTGCCAGCATACTGGCAGTCGGGCGCGACCAGCGCGGCGATGCCAGGATTGACGGCAGCGCTGAAACCGGTCGCCCTTGGCGTCGATCGCCGGCGCCATCTGTTCGGACTGCGCCTGCATATCGACGAGCGTTGGCAGGTCGACACCCGCTACCGTGAACACCGCCGCAACGGTCTGCGCGGTTTTGCCGGCCTGATCGGCAACAGCGGCGGCAATCCACGCGTCGCACTCCTGCCCGAACCGGTGGACCAGCGCACGCGCGAAGTCGATGTCGGCCTACGCTATGCCGGCCCGCGCGTGCAGGCACGGTTCTGGCTATTGTTGTCGCGTTTTGACAACGGCCACGATGGCCTGACCTGGGACAACCCGTACAGCGCGATTTCCGGCTGGCACCCCAGCGCCGGTCATCCGGATGGCCGCGGCCAGGCCGGCTTGATGCCCGACAATCGCTTCAGCCAGATCGGCCTGTCGCTGGCCCATGCGCTGACGGCGCACACACGCGGCAATTTCGACGTCGCTGTGGGCCGGATGCGCCAGGACCAGACGTTTCTCCCCTACACGATCAACCCCGTACTCGCCGACAGCGTGCACACGCCCTTGCCGCGCAATTCACTTGATGGCCGTGTCGACACTCGTCTGCTGCATCTGCGTCTGCAGGGTCGGCCGGACCGGCACTGGCACTGGCAGCTCAGCTATCGCTACGACGAGCGCGACAACCGCAGTCCACGCGATGGCTACCTCGGCATCGGCGGCGATTCACAGTTGCAGGATCCCGACCCGGGCAGTGGCCGGCTGCGCTACAACCTGCCCGTCGGGCATCGCCAGCAGCGGCTGTCGGCCGAAGCCGGCTGGCGCAGCGGCCGCGGCGTCGATACCCGCTTCGGATTCGAGCGGCGTGAAATTGATCGCACCTGGTCGGCACGCGCGTCCAGCGACGAGACCCGCGTTCACGGCTTGCTGCGCGCTCGCATCGGCGGCAGCCTGAGCGCGGGTGTACGCATGGCGCACAGCGATCGCGGCGGCGGCACCTATTTGGGCAGTCGGCCGTTCCTGGACAGCCACAGTCCAGCCCATGCCGCCAGCGTGCCAGGGCAGTTCGAGAACCTGCCAGGCTTGCGCCAGTACCACCTCGCAGACCGCCGACGCCGACACGCCACCGTGTTCGTACATCTCGATCATGACCCCTGGCATCTGGGCCTGAGCCACGGCTGGCTGAGCGACGACTACCGACGCTCGGAGTTTGGCCTGCAAGCCGCGCGCATCCGCGACAGCATGCTCGACCTTGGCTATGCGCCGGGCGGTCCCTGGAGTGCCACCGCCTTCGTTGCCCGCGAACGTCTGCACTTCGACCAGGCCGGGCGCGCGTTCAACGGAGGCGCCGTGCGCCTGGAGCATGCGGCCGACCCGAACCGCAACTGGTTTGCGCTGCATCGCGACCGCGTTGACAGTGCCGGATTCGGCCTGCGCCGTGAGTTCGCCGACGGCCGCTGGCGGATCGGGATCGACGCCGCACAGTCACTCGCCCGTAGCGCCGTGGCCGTGCGCACCGGCCCGGCACTGAGCAGCGCGCCCCTGCCGGACAGCTCCGCGCGCCTGCGAACGTTCGATGTCGACTTCGAATGGCGCTTCGATGCACGTTCGTCCCTGCTGCTGCGCTGGCGAATCGAACAGGCGCGCAGTCGCGATTTCGCCAGCGATGGCATTGGACCGACCCAGCTTGCGAACGTCATTCTGCTGGGCGACAGCGGACCCGACTACCGCAGTCAGGCGATTCTTCTTGGCTGGCGTCGGAGCTGGTAAGCGGCGCGCACAACGATGTCGGCGTTGACCTTGCGGCCAGCGGACGATCCGACATCGCATGGCTCCACCCGCTGGCCTGCAACGTGATCAGCGCGGCCAATACCGGAACACGGCAGCGCAGCCGCCCCATACACGCACCGAATGGCTGTTCCACTCCCAGTTGCGACCCTGCGCACAGGCGATGTCGGAACGCTGCTCCAACAGACTGACATTGCGTGCAGGAACCGGAAAATGGCACTCGCGGGAACGGCCGCCTTCGCGCGAGGCGCAGGCAATGAGCTCGTGATTCGGGACGACCGGGGCAACCGGGGATTCAGGCCGGCCATGTTCGATCCGAAAGCGACCGGCGCAGCCGCGATCGACCCAGAGCCCGCCCCGGCGCTCAAAGCCCCAGGTCCGACCCTCGATGCAGTCGGTCCTGGAAAGCTGCTGCACCAGTACCGCGCGACGGCCGTCGCCGCCGCAGCGACGATGAGCGTGGTTCTCGCTTCGGCATTCGATGATATCGCCGCCGCCATGGGCAATCCCGGGCACGGCGACCGGGGCGCCGGCATCGCCGAACACGCCGGCGCAGCCGTCGCTGACCCACAGGCGACCGCGACGCAGTCCCCAGGATTGGCCCTCGATACAGGCGCTGCGCGACTTCTGCTCCAACAGCAACGCGCGCCGGAACGGTACCGGACATTCGACTCGCTGATAGTTCTGCGAGCGGCACTCGACCGTTTCCGAACTTCCGGCAACAACCGATTGCGCACCCAGAGCCAAGGCAATCAACGGCAACACAACGACGAAACCTGGACGCATGCTCGCCTCCGTCAGTACGCACCTAGTGTGCGACCATCCAAGTATAGCCTTGGCTGGCTACACCTCTATGTGGCTCGTCGGCGACAACCTGGTCCGCGTAGTCGGCAGGAGCTTGCAGTGATCGGCGCCATGCAAGCGCGGCCGCCACGAATCGGCGGGGCGCTCGCGCAGTGACGATACCGCAAGCGTCATCTGCTGGTGAGTGTAGCGGTCGATTCACCTTGATCGGTACCCGCCGCTGTCTGTTCGGCCTGAGGCAGACGGATCAGAAGGGTGGTTCCCTGCTCAGGCGTGCTTTCGGCGCGGATATCTCCGCCGGCTTCAGTGACCAGGTTTTTTACCACTGCAAGTCCGAGGCCATAGCCTTCCCCGGCCGGTTTCGTGGTGAAGAACGGCTCGAACAGGTTGTCGCAGGTATCGGCTGACATGCCGATTCCGGTATCCGTGAACCCCAGCTCGACGCGACCCGCTTCGAGCAAGCGCACGGCCAGACGAAAGCGTCCTCCCTCGGGCATTGCGTCACGCGCGTTGGCGGCGATATTCAGGATGACCAGATCGAACTGACTGCGGTCAAAGCGGATCGGCAGCGGCTGGTCCGGGGTGCTGAGTTCGATCCGTACTTCGTCGGGCAGCATCTGGCGCAGCAGCGGCATCGCCTGCCGAACCGCCTCGGCAGCATCGAAGGTGTCGATGCGCGTTTTCTCCGGCCGCGACAGGTCGAGCAGCCGCTTGGCCACCCCGGTACCGCGTTGCGCTGCGCCTTCGATTCCCGACAGCAGGCGCCGGGCGCTTTCCAGGTCGTCGACACCGGCCCTGCGAGCGGCATAGCCGAGAACGACACTGAGGACATTGTTGAAGTCATGGGCGACGCCGCTAGCGAGCCGGCCGATCGCCTTCATCTTCTGGGCGTGCAGCAGCCGTTGTTCGGCGTGCTCTCGCTCGATCATTTCCTGGCGCAGACGCTGGTTGACCCGGTCCAGTTCGTCGCTGCGCTGGCGGACCTCAGCCAGGGACTCGCGCAGGGCGGCGACACTGCGGTCGACAACGATCGCGATCAACAGGAAGATGATGGCAGCGATTGACGAGTCCAACACCGAATAGACGAGCGATTCGTTCGGATTTCGGGCGATGTCGGTCCTCGTCGCCAGAGCAAAGGCGAGCAGATACATGCCATACGATCGCCACAGGGCGCGGCGACCGAGTACAAGACCGGCCATGACCATCCAGATCATGTGCACCGGCATCGCGTGCCGTTGCGGGTGCAGCCCGGTCGCGGCATAGGCGATCACCATATTGACCAGGGCCACGGTCAGGAAGATGCCGACTGCGATCCGGAAACGCCCGCGCCTTATCAAAACCAGGCAGGTCCAGGCCACCGCGCTGATCGCCAGACTCATTGCCATCGCGATCAGTTCGGCGGACTCGATCGGCCGCGACGGAAACAGTACTCGGTGAGCCCACATCAATGGCGGCAGGATGCCGATCAGCAGCAGCACGATCTGCACCATCGGCGCGTTGCGACGATCGACCTCGTCGTCGATCGGTGCGCTGCTCAGCCAGCGTCGGATTGCTTTGATCATGCCGTTTCCTCGTTCCAGCGTCACGCCGATGTTCGGGGGCGGACAAAGGTAGCGCATCCGTGTCCGTCCGGTGCGCATTTCAAGCGAATACCGAGCATTGGAGCAGACCGGGTACGGACGTGAGGATTGGTGAGCGTGCGTGAGTCCGTGTTAGTGATGGTGGTTTCGTCACAGTTTACACTTGCGGCCGAATTTTTACGCAAGGTGAACGTCGCCTGCGGAATAGGCGCCAGCTGTGTTCTGGCAGGGAGATGGTCATGGATTCAATTCGTTTCGAGTCAGGTTCGAAACCCGCATTGCAGGCTCATACCGCCATTTCGTCGTTCGCAGGGACGGCGCAATGGACACGGTGGTGGCGATTGCTGTGCTCGCTCCTGCTGGTGATCCTGGCGATCGATACGGCTCAGGCGCAGATCGTACGCGGGTTCACCGAGCGCGCCAGCTTCAATGATCGCGGCAATATCGTCATGATCGGCAATACCCTGCTGACCTGTCAGCCCGGCGGCACGCCGGATTGCGCGGCGGTGCAGGCGGGTACCGTGTCGGGTAGCAATAACCGGGCAATGCAGTACGTGAATGCCGATCCGGGCGCCGGCTTCGGCAACTCGTCGAGCGCTCAATTGGCATTGCCGCCCGGGTCCAGCGTACTTCACGCCGGGCTGTACTGGGGTGGCCGCGCCGATCCGTCCAATGCCGATCGCGAGGTCATTCGCTTCCGTCCTGCCGGCTCGGCGACGTATCTGACGATCAACTCGACCCAGACCGACACCATCGCGACCCAGGGTACGGCGACGACGCGTCCGTACCAGGGCTTCGCCGACATCACGGCCACCGTCCAGTCCGCCGGCAACGGCGAGTATTTCGTCGGCGATCTGACCGCCAGCCTGGGCAATGACGGCCTGGGTTTCTACGGCGGCTGGAGTCTGATCGTCGTCTACCACGACCCGGCCGAGCCGTTCCGCCGTCTGAGCGTGTTCGACGGCGCTGCCAACATCGCCGGCACCACGACCGAGACCATCAATGTGACCGGGCTGTTGACGCCGGCGGCTGGCGCTTTTTCCACCTTCATGGGCGCCTTGGTCTGGGAAGGCGACGAGGGAATTACCGGCGATCGATTCCGCCTCGATGGCAATGATCTGTCCGATGCATTGAACCCAGCCAACAACTTCTGGAACAGCAGCATCACCCGCCTCGGGACGCGGATCTCGGCCAAGAACCCGGATTTCGTCAATCAGCTCGCGGTGGACATCAACTACGTCGATGCGTCGGGAATCCTGGCCAATAGCGCGACAACGGCGCAAATCGAGTTCGTCACCACCGGCGATGCCTATTTCCCGCACGCGTTGACGTTCGCGGTCGACCTGTTTGTGCCGGATCTGGTGAGTTCGTTGTCGAAGAGTGCGGTTGATGTCAATGGCGGCGAACTGCTGCCCGGCGATGTCATCGAGTACACCGTAGCGTTCGTAAATTCCGGTCAGGATGGCGCGACCAATGTCGTTGTTCGTGACCCGATTCCGGCCAACACCAGCTATGTGCCCGGTACGCTGGAGATTCTGAGCAACGCCACCGGCGGATCGACCGGCCCGCAGACCGATGTCGCCGGTGACGATCTGGCCGAGTTCGACGCACTCAACAACGAGGTCGTGTTCCGGCTTGGACAAGGCGCTAACGATGTCTCGGGCGGTCTGGTGCCGGCCGGCGAAGGGGCCAGCCTGCGTTTCCGGGTTCAACTCGACAATGATCCTGCGCTGCATGGGCAGACCATCACCAATACCGCAACCGTCGAGCACAACGCCGAGACCCTGCCTAATTTCGATGCGACCGGCAGCGATTCGGCCAGCCTCACCCTGCCCAACGCGCCGACCGTCGCCAAGTCGTTCACGCCGACCAGCATTGCCGTGGGAGGCGTCAGCCTTCTGACGCTGACGCTCAGCAACGACAATCCGAACCCGGCGGTGTTGTCGGTCGATTTTGTTGACATGCTGCCCGCGGGCATGGTCCTGGCCGGCGTGCCGGCGACCACCTGCGGCGGCTCGACGACCGGCGTGGTCGGAGGCAATACCATTACATTGTTGGCTGGAGGCAGCGTGCCCGCCGGCGCGCCAGGCACCTGCACCATCACCGCCAATGTCACCGGTTCGGTGGCCGGTGTGTTGACCAATACGATCCCGGCCGGTGCCTTGTCGACCAGCAACGGCGACAATCCGGATCCGGCATCAGCCGATCTCACGCTGACCGCCAACGCGCCGACGATCGCAAAGTCGTTTGCACCGGGAACGATTCCGTCTGGAGGCATCAGCACGCTGAGCATCGTGCTCAGCAACAACAACGATGCACCGGCGGTTCTCACTGCCGACCTCGTCGACACCATGCCGGCGGGCGTTACCCTTGCGAGTGTGCCCGTCACGACCTGTTCGGGTACCGTGAGCGGCACCATCGGCGGCAGCACCGTCACCCTGCTCAGTGGGGCCAGCATTCCCGCCGGCGCGCCGGGGACGTGCACTATCACCGTCGATGTCACCAGCACGACGCCAGGAACTGCGACCAATCAGATTCCGGCCGGGGGGCTTGAAACCAATCTCGGGGACAATCCGGCACCTGCCGAGGATGACTTGACCGTTCTCCCGGATCCGTCGATCAGCGTCAGCAAGAGCAGTGATCCGGTCAGCGGCACCGCAGTCGGCGCCGGCGACACGATCACCTACACGGTCGAGGTCGTGGTCGCGAACGCGGCGTTGACGGCAGCGTTCGAGTTGACGGACACGCTGAGCGCGGGTCTGACCCTGGGCACGGTGACCGCGGGCGCCTTCACCTGCAACGCCGCGAACCCGCTGGTTTGTTCGCTGCCGGCCGGGACGGTGCCGGGTACGTATCCGCTCAGCTACACCGCAACCGTCGATGCCGATGCCACCGGTACGCTGAACAACGCCGTGGTCGTGACCGGCAACGGTGGCGACCCGGATCCGGACTGCACGTCGTGCAGCACCGATCACCCGGTCGACGATCCCTCGGTCAGCGTCAGCAAGAGCGCCGATCCGGTCAGCGGCACGCCAGTCGGCGCCGGCGACACGATCACCTACACGGTCGAGGTTGTGGTCGCGAACGCGGCGTTGACGGCAGCGTTCGAGTTGACGGATACGCTGAGCGCGGGCTTGACCCTGGGCACGGTGACAGCGGGTGCCTTCACCTGCAACGCGGCCAATCCGCTGGTCTGCTCGCTACCGGCCGGGACGGTGCCGGGTACGTATCCGCTCAGCTACACCGCAACCGTCGATGCCGATGCCACCGGTACGCTGAACAACGCCGTGGTCGTGACCGGCAACGGCGGCGACCCGGATCCGGACTGCACGTCGTGCAGCACCGATCATCCCGTCCAGTCGGAGGTGACCCTGGTCAAGGTACTGGCCGGCGAGAGCGGTTCGCTGGCCGGTGTCGCCGAGCCGGGTGAAACCTTGACCTATACGATCACATTGACCAATGCCGGTGGGCTGGATGTGACCGGCTATGGCGTAACCGACCAGTTGGATGCGAACACAAGCTTTGTCTCGGCTGACAACGGCGGCAGTCATGTTGGCGGTGTGGTGAGCTGGAGCGGTCTGACCGTGCCGGCCGGGGGCAATCTGGTGCTGACGGTGGCAGCAACGGTCAATGACCCGATCCCGACTGGAGTCACGCAGATCGCGAACCTCGCCTACCAGACCGGCAGCAGCCCGCCCGCGTGTCCACCGGCCGGGTCACAGTGTGTGGTGCTGCCGACGCGCGGGGCGATCTCAGTGAGCAAATCGGTGAATCCGACGATGGCGCAAGCGGGACAGGCGGTGGTCTACACGATCACCGTGACCAATGCCGGCGGCGTGGCGCTGGCCGATGTGCAGGTGGTCGACCCGCTGCCGCCGGGGATCGCCAGTTTCACCTGGACCTGTGCCGGCGCACCGTGTCCGAATGCGGCCGGGAGCGGCCCGATCGACGAGTTGGTGCCCAGCTTCCCGGTAGCCGCACAGCTGGTGTACACCGTGCAAGCGGTGTTGACGTCGAATCCGCCCAGCCCAATCGTGAATCTGGTCGCGGTGTCTCCGGATGGCATCATCGTATGCGCACCCAGCGGTTCTTCGGGGCCCTGTGAGGCCGATGCGACAGTAGAAGTCGTCGGCCCGCCGCCTCTTCCGCCAGCACCGGTGCCCGGCAATAGTCTGTGGATGCTGGCTCTTTTGACGCTCGGCTTGTGGTCGCTAGCCGCGCGCACTCGAGCCGCAGGTCGACGGTGATGAACCGCTCGGCCGGAATTGCCGGCGCCCCATAGCCGGGTCGATAGCAGCCGACCCAGCTCCCTCGTCAGTCTCCTGTCCCGGCGGCGGCGGGACTTCCCATCTCTCCTTGAGCCTGAGTGTTTAAGGAGAGATGGTCTCGACGCCCATGGCAGGAGGTGATAAAGTGCCGCTCGGGACGCCGATGAACGTTCGCCGGTAGCGAGGGCGGCGGTGCGCAACAGCAGCCGGGTCGAATGAGCGGATCCGGCATACCCGTTCCTTAACTGGTCGATTCAGAAAATTTCGTCGACAGAACCGCCCAGGCTGTTGATAGATGGCCAGTTCCTGAATTCAACGGCCGAACTCGTGACGGGTTCTTCGTTGGGATCGCGGATCATCGCTCGACTCTGCAAACTTTTGTGACGTGGATCACTAAATAGGGTTCTGGCGAGCTAATATGTGATGGGGGTCACGTTTCCCGGTTCGCGGGCGCGTGCTGAGCCAGGTAAGTAGCCGTTTCGCTGGGAGGTTGTCGTGAGTTCAGCTCGCTTCTTGAATGCCGCCGATTCTGACGGACAGATTGCTGTTCGCAGCGTCTTTCCTGCCGCTGCCACAAGATTTTCTGCTGGTCTGATCAGGGGACTCGGCGCGTTGCTGCTCCTGGTCCTGGGGGTCGAAGCGGCTCAGGCGCAGATCGTGCGCAGCTTCACCGAGCGCCAAGCGTTCAACGAGCGCGGCGACATCCTGATGATCGGCAATACCCTGCTGACCTGCCAGCCCGGTGGTACGCCGGACTGTGCGTCGGTGCAGGCCGGCACGTTATCGGGCAGCAACAACCGGCAGATGCAGTACGTCAATATTGATGCCGGCGCCGGCTTCAGCAATTCCTCTAGTGCCCAGCTGACCCTACCGCCTGGTTCCAGTGTCCTCTACGCGGCCCTGTATTGGGGTGGTCGCGCGGATCCGGCCAATGTCAACCGTGGCGTAATCCGGCTGCGACCGCCCGGGTCGGCGACCTATCTGACGATCAACTCGACGCAGACCGATACCATCGGTACCCAAGGGACGGCGACGACCCGCCCGTATCAGGGGTTCGCGGACGTAACCACCACTGTGCAGGCTGCCGGCAGCGGCAACTATTTCGTCGGCAATCTGACTGCGAGCCTTGGCAACGATGGCCTCGGCTTTTACGGCGGCTGGGGCTTGATCTTGATCATTCACGACCCGAGCGAGCCGTTCCGTCGCCTGAGTCTGTATGACGGCGCGGCGAACATCTCCGGCACTACCACCGAGACGATCAATATCAGCGGCCTGCTGACGCCGATGGCCGGCGTGTTCACGACCCGGATGGGCGCCCTGGTCTGGGAAGGCGACGAGGGTATCTCCGGTGACCGGTTCCGGCTCGATGGCAACGATCTGTCCGATGCGCTGAATCCGGCGACCAACTTCTGGAACAGCAGCATTACCCGGCTCGGTACGCGCATTTCGGCGAAGAATCCGGACTACGTCAACCAGCTGGCTTTCGACGTCAACTACATCAATGCGTCCGGCATTCTGGCCAATGGCGCAACCACGGCGCAGATCCAGTTCGTCACGACCGGCGACGCCTATTTCCCGCACGCGATGGCGTTTGCCGTCGACCTGTTCGCACCGGACCTGGTGTCGTCGCTGAGCAAGTCGGCAACCGACGTCAACGGCGGCCAGTTGCTGCCCGGAGACATCGTCGAGTACACGGTTTCGTTCACCAATACCGGCCAGGATGGCGCGACCAACGTCGTCGTCTACGATCCGATCCCGGCCAACGCCACCTATGTGCCCGGCAGCCTTGAGATTCTGACTAATGCCACCGGTGGCGCAACCGGTCCTCAGACCGACGCGGCCGGCGATGATCTGGCCGAGTACGACGGTTTCAATGATCGTGTCGTCTTCCGGCTCGGGCAGGGCGCGACCACCGTGTCCGGCGGACTGGTCCCGATGGGGGAGGGCGCCAGCCTTCGCTTCCGGGTACAACTCGACAACGATCCGGCGTTGCATGGCCAGACGATCACGAACACAGCGACCGTCGAACACAACGCGCAGACGCTGCCCAACTTTGACGCCACCGGTACGGCCAGCGCGAGTTCGAGCCTGCCGAACGCACCCGGCGTAGCCAAATCCTTTGTTCCAGCCAGTATCGCCGCCGGCGGGACCAGTACGCTGACGCTGACCTTGAGCAACAACAACCCGGATCCGGCCGTGCTGCTGTCGGACCTGGTTGATACCCTGCCGGTCGGTATGACCCTGGCCTCCGTGCCAGTGACTTCGTGCGCCGGTTCGGTATCCGGTGTGATCGGCGGCGGCACCATCACCTTGCTTGCCGGCGCCAGCATCCCGGCTGGCGCGCCGGGCACCTGCACGATCACCGCCAACGTCACTGGATCGGTGGCTGGGGTGTTGACCAACGTGATTCCGGCCGGAGCCCTGTCGACCAGCCATGGCGACAACCTGAATCCGGCCTCCGCTGACCTGACCGTCACCGCGAATGCGCCGACGGTGAGCAAGTCCTTCGCACCGGACACGATCCCGTCCGGCGGCATCAGCACGCTGACTATCGTGTTGAGCAACAACAATGCTGTGGCTGCGACGTTGACGTCCGATCTGGTCGACACGATGCCGGCGGGTGTGACCCTGGCCAGCGCTCCGGCAACCTCTTGTACCGGCAGCGCGAGCGGTGTGGTCGGCGGCTCCACGGTGACTCTGCTGAGCGGAGCCAGTGTTCCCTCCGGCAGTCCGGGGACGTGCACGATCACGGTAACCGTCACCAGCACCACGCCGGGGCTTGCAACCAATCAGATCCCGGCTGGCGACCTGCAGACCACCTTGGGGAACAATCCTGCGCCGGCAAGCGACGATCTTCTTGTGCTTCCGGATCCACAGGTCAGCGTCAGCAAGAGTTCGAACCCGGTCAGCGGCACCGCCGTGAATGCCGGCGACACGATCACGTACACAGTCGAAGTTGTCGTAGCGGATTCGGCGTTGACGGCTCCGTTCGAGATCACGGATACGCTGAGCACTGGCCTGAGCCTGGGGACGGTGACTGCCGGTTCGTTTACATGCAATGCCGCAAACCCGCTGGTGTGCTCACTGCCGACTGGCACGGTGCCGGGCAACTACACGCTGAGCTACACCGCGACGGTGAATGCCAGTGCTTCCGGCACGTTAAGCAACGCCGTGGTCGTAACCGGTCCCGGCGGCGACCCGGATCCGGACTGCACCCCGTGCACAACCAACCACCCGGTCAGCGATCCACAGGTCAGCGTCAGCAAGAGTTCGAACCCGGTCAGCGGCACCGCCGTGAATGCCGGCGACACGATCAC
>CAZFUH010000096.1:0-12267 GCA_964522235.1 uncultured Rhodanobacteraceae bacterium | reverse complement strand
GGCGCTCGGCCGCTGCGGTCGATGGCCTGAACCAGTAGGCCGTCGATGCTGCGCGGCATCGTCGCGCCGGCCGACGACGCGGTCAGGCTCAGAGCGATCGTCGCTGCAATCAGGATTCGCATCATGGGATTGGTACCAGGAAATTGCCGATGCTTGCGCGTTCGGCTTCGGTGAGTCCTTCGAACATGCCGGGCTCGATCATTTCCGACAGCGCCTGCGCCTGGTCCTGTGCTGCGTCGAACGACGGCGGCAGGCGTGGGACGGAATAGTGCAACAGGCGCCTGGTCTCGCCCGGAGCCAGCGACAGCGTCCATGTCCAAGCGAACGACAGCCCGTTCGGCTCGGTCTCGAACGTTTCCGGTACCTGGCCGCCAACGCCAGCGACAACGTGTGCGGCGTGACCAGATATGTACAGCCCGGTCGTTCCCGGCGGCGAGTGGATCAGGTAGCGACCGCCGGTGCTTCCCGGCAATACCGTCCAGACATCACTCCAGTTGTACATCTGGCCGTCGTAGCGCACGGTGAACTGAACTGGCGTTGTACCGGCATTCGTGAACGTATCGAGCAGACGGGCGTAGCCGGCCGCTGCCGGCACATTGATGCGACGCCCGACGCGCAGTCCGGCCATGCCCTGGGAACTGAACTCGATGCCGCGGCCGTCATCAAGCAGCACGCCGCCATTGCGCCAAGGGAACTCGACGGAGTTCACCGTCAACTGATATGCGGGACTATACGCCGTGTGCCAGCTGCCATTGGTCGGCCTGGCCGCCCAGCCGCTCGTATGACTCGGACGCAGCGTGTACTCGGACACGCTGTCGGCCAGCTCGATGGCGCCGACGTAGATCGCTGTGCCCATCTGCAGGTCGATCTCCAGAGCGCCGCCGCCGGCCACTTCGCCACTGGCGATCGCCATCGAGGTAGACCAGGAACACGTCCGAGCCCGGACCTCGAAATGACCAGGGACGATCGCATCGAAGGAATACTCGCCGACGGCGGAGGTCTGGGTCGAGCGCGCGAACTGGTCGTAGCCAAGGCCTTCTTCGGTCGATATCACCCAAACGCAGACGGCGTTCGCTGGTGTTCCGTCCTGCCAGGTCACCGTGCCGGACAGTGTCGCCGGCTGCGGGAACTGCAGCAGCACCTCCTCGACCTGGCCATCCTGGTCCAGGATCGCTTCGGCATTGGCAACCAGGCCTGTGGTCGGATGCACGGCGACCAGTTCTACCGTACCCAGCGCGACGCGGTCGAACGCGAAGCTGCCGTTCTCGTCGCTATAGCTGATGCGGTCGAACGCCATCGCCGAGCTGATCGCATAGACGACCGCATCGGTGACCGGCGCGCCGTCATGATCGCGAACCTCACCCTCGATCAGCCCCGACTCGGGCATCACCAGATCGATGTTGACCGGTACCTCGATGTCGACGACCTCGCCCGGCGCCGTGGTGCTCAGGCCGGACAGATTGTCCTCCGCCTCGATGACGAACTGGCCCGCCTCGGCACCAAGGATGCGATAGCCGCCGTGCTCATTGGTATTGCCGTAGCTGTAGGCGCCGGAGTCCTGTTCCAGGTACAGCGACGCGTCCTCGACCGGCGGACCGTCCGGATACGTCACCGTACCGCGCACGACGCCGAACTGGTAGACGACGTCGGTCGTTTCCTGGTCGACGATGTCGATTTCGCGTTCCTCAAGCCCAAGATCGTAGGCGGAGACATAGCCGCCGATATAGAACTGTCCGGGCGGCAGCCCGCCAAAGCGCAGCCCATCGGCACAAGGGCCGCTGGTCGAGTCCCAACCGCCGCCGCGACAGCCCGGGGAATCCGGCTCACAGGACTCTCCGCCGCCCCCGCTTCCGGAGTACACATAGGCTTCGCACCAGCCGTCCGCTGGCAGCCCATCGTTGCCCAACACCTGGACGAACGCCGAACCGCCCGGAATGTCGAATACGATGTCCTGCACCAGCTCCTGACCATGCGCGTTGAGCTGCACGGTCTGGGTCTGGGTGTAGTACTGCCCGAAGATATAGACCAACACGTTGAGTTGGATATCGCGTCCGACCGGAAGGTGCTCGATCCGGTACCTGCCGTCGGTGTCACTATTGTCATGACGCGAGTTCTCGTATTGCCACTGGTCGTCGTAGACGTAGCGGGCTTCGACCTGGACATCGCCCATCGGCTCGCCGTCCGAGTCGGTGATCCGACCCAGGATCGTGCCGCGGCCGTTCAGTTGCACATCCTGTTCCAGGCTCTGGTCGGCGGCGACGCTGAAGTTGACCCGGTTGATCAGCGAATTGTGCGGATCGTGGACAGTCAATCGTAGCGCGACGTCGGCAGGGATCGCCAAGAACTCGAAATGAGCTTCGCCGTCGGCAGACGTGCCGCGCAGGTACTCATCGTTCTGCGCCACATGCAACTGTACCGATTGGCCCGGCATCGGCGTGCCGTCGGCGTCGAGCACCCGGCCGGCGACCGCCGCCGGCTGGGGCGACAGCGTCAACTCGACGCCCTGGTTGTCGGCCGGCGCGACGTCGACCTGATCGAACACCGTGGCAACAGTCGGATGCATCGCCCGCACCGTCAGCATCGCGTTGCCAACATAGACGTACTCGACTTGGCCATTGGCATTGGTGGTTCGGTTGGTCCAGGACGAAGCGTGCGGCCGGAAGCGAACCTGCACACCGGAACCATACGGCGTACCGCTGCCGTCGACGACGGTGACGGTCAGTGTCGTCACCGCCGGCAGGATCAGATCCTGCTCGACCTGCTGCCCTGGGTTCATCCAGCCGTTGAACTGCACAGCGCGCGGCGATCCCGGCTCAGGCACGTACTCCAGCGTGAAGCTGCCGTACGGCAGCGCCGTGAAGTCGAAGCCGCCGGTCTCGTCACTGAGCTGCTCCAGACCAATCTGCGGATTCGTCGTCACGCGCAGCCGAACCAGGCCGCCGACGGCCGCGGTGACGCCGTCGGGCATCAGCAACCGGCCATGGACCCGGTTCGACCCCGGGTACGGCAACAGGTCGACCAGTTCATCGGATACTGTCGCTGACAGGAAGTAGCCGGTATTGAAGCAACTGGTCAGGCGCGGCGACACCGCGACCGTGTAGTTACCGGCCACCGCCGCAGGGATCTGTCGTAGATTGCCCTGCTCGTTGACCTGGCCGAAGTTGCCGTTCGGGCCCCGGCCGTAGCCCGCCGCGAGCAGGCTGTTGTTCGGCGAATAGACCTGGACGCGAACGTCGCAGTTGGTACTGGAGCGGATCGAGATCGCGATCGTGTCGCCGGCATCGGCATGGACGCTGTACAAGTGGCGCGCCTGACCGAAGCTGAAGCTGTCCTCGGTCTCGCCCTTGGGCTGGATGCTCAGAACCTGTTCGACCAGCTGACCATCGACACTGGCATCGACGGTGAAACTGCCGCGGCCGCGACGGCCGTCAGGCGCGTGCACGAGCAGAGCGTAGGTCGTTTCCAGCAGGTTGTTGATCTGCACCCAGCCATCGGCATCGGTCAGCCCGGACTGCTGGCTGCCGCCGGTATCGGCCCGCGTGTAGGTCACGCGGACACCAGATACCGGGATGTCGCCATTCTGGGCATCGATCACGCGCACCCGCAACGACGCGCTGGCCCGGAGCACCAGCTCGATCGCGCTGGTCTCGCCATGTGCCGCGACCTCGCCCTGCACCTGGGCCGCCTGGCTGGTCTGCGGATGCGTCGCCGAGAGTGTGTACGGACCGACCGCAATCGGCATCGTATAGCGGCCCTGGGCGTCGGTCGGGCCACGCGAGACGCTGCCGCTGATCGTCGGCGCGGTCAGCGTGAAGAACCGGCTCGGCGCCGGGTCGCCGCGGGCGAAGCGCATCGTCGCCGTCACTACCCCGTGACCGTGCAGGGTCAGATCCTGCTCGGCAGCCTGGTCGGCGACGATCGCAACGTCGGCCGCGACGAAGGCACCGGTGCTGTTGTCGGTGGCGCTGACGACGTAGTTACCGGCCGGCACGGCGTTGAACGTGTAACGGCCCTGGGCATTGGTAGTCGCATTGCGCTGGAATGAGGAGTCTGGGCGGCGCAGTTGCACCGGCTGATTGCTGCGCGGATCGCCAACGAAGGTCAGCACGCGCCCGGTCAGGCCGCCGTTCGGCTCCAGTGCGATGTCCTGCTCGACCCGGGCGCCCTGCGCGACGACGACTTCGGCAACCTCGCCGGTGATCTGCGTTCCGCTGACGCCGACCATACTTGCGCTCACGGTCAGACGATAACTGCCACCGGTCAGACCGCCCAGGCTGTACTGGCCTTGGTTGTTCACCTGGACCTGAGCGACCTCGGTGCTGCCGGCGAACGCGCGCACGGTGCCGCCGTTGACCGTGGTCTGGAACGCGCCGGTGATCGCGCCGAACACCGAGCCGGAATCGAACACAATGTCGTGCACGACGCTGTTCTGGTCCGGTTCGAACGATGCGTTTCCGGTCCAGCTCATGCCGGTCCTCGGGTGCTGCACCGACATCGCGAGATCGAAGCCGACCGGAACTGCGACGGTCTGGTTGCTGGCGTGCAGCAGGCCAGCGATGCCGTACTCCCCGGCGCTGTTGCTGTGCAGACTCCCCAGCAACGACGTCGTCCACTCGCGCGGGAACAACGGGTGCACACTGCGCACGCGAACCGATGCGCCGGCGACCGGGGTGACGCCGTCACCTTCCAGCACCCGGCCGAGCACGATGCCTTCGAGATCGGGCAGCTGCTCGATCGGACTGATGCCGTCTTCAGGGACACCGAAGTTTCCGATGTCCAATGCGTCGTCGCCGGCGATGCCCTCGATCGCCTCCGGCGGCAGCAGGTACAACCGTTCGGCAGCCGCCAGCGCCGCGGCCGGATTCAACTGTTCGACGAGGAAGTGCATCAGCAGCACACGCTCACCGGCCGGGATGGTCAGGCTGCTCCAGGTCGCCGAAGCGGTCCGATCATTGGAGCCGATGCGAGGCGAATACTGCAGGCCCGGCGCCGCCAGCTCGCCTTCGGGTGCGCTCGCGACGAAGGCGCGTGCGGCCGCGGCCGCCGTGGTACCGATCGAGAACCAGCGGTCCGGGTCCGGCCCGGTGCTGTCCAGCACGTCGTCGCCGCTGCTGGTCGCCAACACATTGTGTTGCCACCACGCTTGTGTCTGCACACTGACGTCAACCGTGATCGGACTGGTGCTGCGGTTCTCCAGCACCTCCAGATAGCGGACGAAATAGCCGTTGCGCGGCGTGAACACCTTGCGCGTGACATGCAGACCGGCCAATGGCTCGGTCTGCTCAATCACCAGCTGGCGCTGGCCCAGCTGCTGCACCGCAGTCGCCGCACCGGTGAATGCCTGCCCGTTCAGCAACAGCTGCGGCATGCGGAAGGCGCCGCCGCTGGCTGCCACTTGATACGACTGCCGGTTGGCGTCGTACAGGGTACGTGGCAGCGAAACCACCGAGCTGCGCAGGTCGACGACGACCGGCAGGGTCTGCTCATCGTTGCCGTTGCTGATGCTGCCGGTGACCAGCTCCTCCTTCGGTTGACCGTTGATCGTCGCGCTCACGCGCACCGTGTAGCTGCCGGCCAGTACCGGCGCCGCGAGCACGCGGCCCTGAGCATTGGTGCTGCCGAAATGGCGTTCGCTGTGGACGTCGCGAACCCGGACGGTCGCACCGGCGACCGGCTGGTCGCCGTTGTCGCCGTCGATCACGTCGATCTGCAAGGTCGCTGCGGCGAGCAGGGTCACTTCGTGAGCATCAACCTGGCCGCCGCTGGTGATCGCGCCGGTCGTCGTGCGGTCCATGAACGCGACCGGATGACGCGGATCGCGGATGCGCAGCGTATAGGCGCCCTCGGGGATGTTCGCGACCGTCAGCTGGCCGGCACCATTGGTACGACCGGCAACGCGTTCGCCGCCGGCGCTGGCGGCATTGAGATAGACGATCGCATCGACAGCCGGCGTGCCGGCCTGCTTGCGCACCTGCAAATCAGCCGAACCCAGTGCCAGCAGGATCATGTTCTGAATACCGACCTGGTCGGCATCGATGTCGAGTTCGACTGTGACCCGGCCGTCGGAGACCGGATCGATTGCGGTCAGCGTATAGCTGCCGACCGGAACCGCGGCAAAGCTGTAACGGCCCAGGCTGTCGGTCAGCACCTCGCGCCGGACCAGGCGCCGGCCCTTGTGCTTGGCCAGCGTTGCCTCGACGCAGCCGCTCGCGCACTGGTCATAAGCCTGACCGGCAGCAGGACCTTCAAGGATCATTTGGGCGTCGCGTGCCGGCTCACCGGTCGCCTTCAACAAGGTGCCCTGCAGGCTGCCGGTCGGCTGCATCGAGATGTCGGTGACCGTGATCGCGCCGAGCGTGACCTGCACCTCGGTGCGCTGGCCGCGCAGCAGTCCGCCCTGACCGCCGCCCTGCGGATGCTGGGTATCGAACAACAGGTCGTACTGCCCCGGTGGCAGGCCGGGATAGACATAGGTTGCATCCGACAGGATCGGCACATACACCGGATACGGTGGATCGGGATCGTCGATCGATCGATACAGGCGGCCGCCAGTCACCGAGTAGTCGGCGGCACCGACGACGGTGCCGGTCAGGATGCCGGTGTCCCAGATCACATCGTGCTCGAGCGACGGCACGACGATCTCGGCCCGCGACGGATAACGCGTGAACGGATGCCCGGCATAGTAGCCGTAGCACGACGCAGCCTCCTGGGCGACGACTCTGGCATCGACGCCAACCGGCAAGGCAACGGAATCGTCCGCAGTCAGTTGCCCTTGCAGGTTGTAGCTGCCTTCTGGCGGCGGGTCGGTGACGCCGCCCGGACTCTGCACCAGGCTGACCAGGCTGGCCACCGGCGTACCTGGTCCGCAGCCGAAGACCGGATCAGCGCGCTTGCCCCATACCCGATTGAACAGTGGATGCGTCGACTGCACGGTGATGCGCGCACCGCGCACCGGTGTGCGCACGTCGCCTTCGAACGCGACGCCGCGAATGCTGCCGGTCAGACCAGGCAGAGGCTCCAGGGTACTTTGGCCGTCGCTCGGCAACACGAAGTTCAGGCTGCTCTCGAGCACGCCCGGCGGCAGGTCGGCCAACACTTCCGGAGGCACGCCGACGAGCCGCTCGGCTGCGACGACGGCACCGTTGCGATTGACCTGCTGGACGACGAAGTGCACCAGATTGACTTGGCCACCGGCTGGCACGACCACGTCCTGCCAGGTCTGGCGCAGGCGCGGAAGGTCGTCGACCAGCTCCAGAGTGACTGACGCCGGCGGCAATGCCCCAGCCTGATCGTGACCGAACACGTGCACGGTCGCCGGCTGACCCGGATACAGGCGGATGTCTTCGTCGACACCGTCGTCGAACATCACCCAGTGATCGTCCGGGCCGATGCCGGTGTCGCCGCTCGAAGTCGCCCGAACCTGGCCGCCGGCAAAACGCGTGCTCAATCGCAACGTCGCCGTGATCGGCGCACCGGTCGGGTTCTCCAGAGTCTCGATATAGCGCGCAAAGTACGCACCGCGCGGGACATAGATCCGGCGTGTCACCTGCAGACCGTCGATGCCGCCCGGTTGCTCGATGGCGAACTGACGTCGGTCGGCCTCCAGACGCGCGCTGGTCTCGCCCGTGAACGCGTTGCCGTTGATCTCCAGCGCGACACCGGCATTTGCGAACGCAGCGTCGCCCTGGGCCAGGGCGCCCGAACGCTGGACGTCGAAGACAAAGCGGTTGGCGTCACGCAGCGTCGCTGGCAGCGGAATCCGGTTCTCCAGCAGCACCAGATCGACGATGACCTCCTCACCGTCCTCATTGACGTCGAATTCGGCGTCGGCGTAGCGGTCCTGGGCCGGATCATACGCGGTGATCAGGTAGCCGCCGACCGGAAGGCCGGGCACACGGTAGTTGCCGGCGTTGTCGGTGTGCCGGGTGTTCCAGGACGCGCTGCCACCGCGAATCTGCCGGACGACGTACGGGAAGCCGCCGGCCAGGGTCGTACCGTCGGGCCGCACGATCGTTCCGAGCACGGCACCGGCGGGCTGCAGGACCACGAGCACGTCGACCTGCTGGCCGAGGCTGTCGATGGTCGCCGCTGTCTGACCGGCAAGGGCCATACTGCCGTTGTCGGGATGGCTCGCACGCACCTGGTAGCTGCCAACCGGCAACTGGAACGTGATCTGGCCGTTGCTGTCGGCGTAGCCGCTGGCCGATGTACTGAGCACGTGGACATGGGCACCTCCGGCCGCCAGCCCGCGCGCAAACTGCACCTGCACGCGCAGCGCGCCGAAACCGGACAGGGTGATGTCGGCCACCGTCTCGATATCGACCGCGACCGTCGCCTCGGCCTCGCCCTCGGCACCGCTGATGTTGTCGCGCGCACGCACACGATGGTTGCCGAGCGGTACATCGAACAGGCGGTAGAAACCGGCGGTGTCGGTCGTCGTCGTGCGCGCCACCGAGGTGCTGCCGCTGAGGAACAGATCGACGCGGGCGTTGACCACCGGCGTGCCGTCCGGCGCGCGCACGGTGCCGGCGATCGAGCCCGTCGGCTCCATGGTGATGTCGGCGATCGCGGTGTCGCCGGCGGTCACGGTCACCGTGCCTTGGCCGAGGATCGCGCGAGTGCCCTGCGGATGCGACTTGCGCGCGAACAGGTAGTAGTCGCGCGGCTCGCTGGCCAGCATCAGATAACTGCCGTCGACGATGCTGTAGGCGTGGTTGTCCGGATTTGGCTGACCGGGCGTACATGAGGCGTTGTTGAGCCGGCACAGATCGACACGGGCCTCGTTGACCAGGGCGCCGTTATGGCGCTGGACGACGCCGCGGACGTTGCCGGTCGAGAAGAACAGCACATCCTGTTCGGTCTGGGTCTGCTCCGGCTCGAAATCGCCCTGCGCCAGCGCCGACTGCGCACCCGAGCGCGGATAGGTCGCCGACAGCTCGAAGGCGTAGACCGGGATCACGTAGTTGGTCGCGGTGCCGGTCAGCGTCGAACGGAACTGAAAGCCGCCCTGGCCGTCGGTATCGACGAAGCGCTGGCGGCCGAACAGCGGATGCAGGCTCTTGAAGCGCACGCGCGCACCCGCTACCGGCGTCTCGCCGTCGCCGCTGTAGACGTGACCGGTCAACACGCCGGCATCGAGGTTCGGCAGCGGCGGCAGCGGCGACGCTTCCGGCACGGCGAAGTTGATGACGTCGGCGCGTTCGTCCGTGGTCAGATCGTCGATGGCCTCCGGCGGCAGCAAGGCCAGGCGGGTCGCCGCCTCGCGCGCGGCCTGACGGTCGAGCTGGTTGAATGCGAAGTGCATCAGGATCACTCGGCCGCCGGCCGGCACGGTGACATCGTTCCACTGGTAGGTCATGCGACCGGCGGTACCGATCAGCTCGTAACTGGCCAGACCGACGCGCGCGGCTGCGCCCTCGCCGTCAAACAGGTGGCCGGTCGCCGGGATCGACGCGGCGCCGGTGAATGGATCGGCGTCGAGCTGGTCGTCGATGACGGCCCAGCGGTCCGGGTTGTGAGGATCAATGACCGACAGGATCTGGTCGCCGTCGGAGGTATCTACCACACGCGGGTTCGACTGCGCCGTGCGGTGATGACTGCGCACCCGCACCGAAACCGTGATCGGTTCCTCGCTGGGGTTTTCCAGAACCTCCAGGTAACGGCTGAAGTAACCCGCGCGTGGTGCGCGCACGCGGCGCGACACGAACAGCCCGGACGGTGTCATGTCATCGACTTCGAGCTGCTGGCCGTCGACGTCGAGGCGGCCGATACTGCCGTCGCCGTTCAGGAACGGCACCGGAATGCCATTGTGAATCAGCTCAAGTCGCATGCCGGCGTTGTCTGGTCCGGCACCAGCGAATACGTTGTTGGTGCCGTTCCCGATCGAACCGTTGCCCTGGATATCGAAGCGGAAACCGTTGGCGTCGTAGAACGTGTACGGCATGTTGATTGCGCTGTCGACCAGCGCCAGGTCGAGCTCGACCTCGTCGCCGTCGAAACGCACGCGACCCCAGCCCTCGGCCCGCATCGTCCGGGTGGCGTTCTCGGCCGTCATCGTGAAGTCGCCGGGGGGCACGTCCGGCAGCAGGTATTCGCCGCTGGCGTCGGTGAAGGTGTTGAACGTCGTACCGCCGTTGCAGGAGACGTTTGCGCCGTAGACCGGATCCGGATTGGTCAGGCGGATCGCGATGCCACTGGCCGGCTGGCCCTGGGCATTGACGACCGTGCCGAACACGCTGCCCTGGCCGATCAGCTGGATGTCGGCGACCACTTCTTCGTCCTGAGTGCTGATCGTCACGCCCGGTTGACGGCCGCGGATGCGGTCGCGGTTCGGACAGGCGCCGCTGCCTGGGTTGAAGAAGTTCAGTACATCAACGGTGTAGCTGCCGGCATCGACCGGGTCGAACGCGTATTCGCCGTTTTCGTCGGTGACGGTGACGAATGCGTTCGGGAACGGCTCGGGCAGCATGCGCACGACCTTGCCGGCACCGACCGGGGTCAGGCCGTCCGGCTCGAACACGGTACCGCGCACACTGCCGTAGGCGCGCGCACGCATCAGGATCTGGATGCTCTGGTCTTCGCCGGGCAGCAGCGTGCCCGAAGCCGAGCCGGACAAGCGCCCGACTTGCGCCGGCTTGCTCGCGCTGATCGAGAAGTCGCCGGCATAGACGTGCTCGAACAGCACCTGGCCGAGCGCATCCGACTGCCGCTCCAGCGACAGCGAGAACGGCGTGCTCTGGCTCAGCACGACGCGGGCGCCGGCGACTGGGGCGCCGCTCTCGTCAACCAGACTGACCAGGACCCCGGCCTGACCGACCAGTCGCACCGGAACCGTCTTGATCTCGCCGGCGGCGTTCAGTCGCGTGGTCGCGATGCCGCGGTCGCCAGTGCCGAGTCGCTCGGCCTCGATGCGAATGTCTCCGAGTGGGACGGCGTCGAAGCGGTAGCTGTCGCCGTCCGGCAGCTCAAGCGTCTGCAGCAGCTGGCCGTTGCGGCGCAGGGTGACGCGGACCGGATCGGGCACGATGCCGCCCTCACGCAACAACACCTGGCCCAGGACCGTGCCGGTCGCGGCCAGGGTCACGTCGAGCACGATCGCCTGGCCTTCGGCATCGAGACGGCCGTGCGCGACACCGGACAGCTGGGTCTGCGGATTGCTTGCGTACACCGAAATGTCGCCGGCAAACACGCCGTCCATCGCGTAGCGGCCCTGACCGTCGGTCTGGATCTGGCGTTCGGCGACGAAGGCGCCCTGGGTGCGCACCGAGACCGGCACGTTGGCCTGCACGGCGCCGCCGGAATCGCGCACCGTGCCGCTAACCGAACCCTTGGCCAGGAACACCAGGTCAGCGACCAGAGGCTGGCTCGGGTTGAGATTGACGACGACGACCTGGCTGCGGCCGCGCTCCAGGCCCTGCTCCGCCTGGACCACCCAGGTGTTCGCGCTCGGCACCGAGAAGCCGTAGCGACCCTGGGCGTCGGTCTGGGTCGAGATCGCGGCCGGGTGCCCGGCCAGAGAGTAGTGCAGGCCTACCGAGCGCGGGGCCAGATACACGTCAACGCCGGCGCCGGCCGGGGTGACGCCGTCGCGCTGGAATACGCGACCGACCAGAGTGTCCTCCGCGACGACGACGTCGAGTTCAACGTGTTCGTCATGCGCCGTCACTTCGCCGGCGCTGCGTCCGGTGCGTCCCTCGACAGTCACCGCAGTCAACTCGAACTCGCCGACCGGCACCGCCGAAAACTCGAACCGGCCCTGAGCATCGGCGTCACGCTCGAAGCGCAGGTTCAGGCCGGTCAGCGATTGCAGCACGACGCGTGCATGCGCCTGCGCTACGCCGGACGGATTTTGCACCCGGCCGCTGACCGTGCCGATCGGGCCGAACACGATGTCGCGCTGAACGGTCTGGTTCGGCTCCGAGAGCACGACGCCGGGCACACGGGCGCGCAGGCGGCCGGCGACGAAAGCATCGAGTGTGTACGGACCGTCCGACAGCGGCAGTGAGTCGAACCCGAAGACACCGTCCTGTGCGGTGATCGACTGAGTCAGGATACCGCGCTCGCGGCTGGCGACGCGCACCTGCACGCCGGCAACGGGCGTACTGCCGTCGACGTCGAGCACCCGGCCCTCGATTGCGCCGACCGGTTGCAGACGCAGCACCAGGTCCAGGGTCTGCGTCGGTTCGAGGCGCGCGACCGCGGCGCCGATCAGACGGGTCACCGGATCGCGTGTCGACACAGTGAAGTCGCCGGCCGGAATGTCGGCGA
>CAZFUH010000095.1:0-12400 GCA_964522235.1 uncultured Rhodanobacteraceae bacterium | reverse complement strand
TAGTGTGGTGCGTCGGAAGTTTGGTGCCTTTATCGCGCCGTGGATTCGGTCCCGAGACAAGGCGCGAGGAGGAGTCATAGCAGCGCTATGGCGACGACGAGCAACGCCGGATCGGGGCCGAAGACCCAGCGAGAATGGTGCGAAACTTCCGGCGCTAGTTCAAGGCCTGGGCTACCGCCGCCTCGATCGCGTCCATATCCGGGATGTGAGCGTCCGAGTCGTCTGCGGTCAGACGCACACTCAGGGCAATGCCGGGCCGCTTGTCGGCCACGGTGTCCACCTGTACGGTCTCGGGGCCGATCACGGTGAGCTTGGGAAAGCCCTGCGTCAGCACAGCCATATAGGGCACCTTGGCCTGGCTGCTCAGCCCCTTGAGAATCGCGATCTTCACGTTCAGCAGACTCTCACGGCTGACGAAGCCGGCAAACGATGCAATCGAGATCAAGGGCAACTTGTAGTTGCGCCAATCAACCTTGCCCAGCAGCCAGGTTGCCTTGGTTGCGACCGGGTCCGGACTGACGAAGGTGATGACTTCGGCGATAACGGCGTTCGGCAGCAATAATCGGGTTTCGCTGATCGGTACCAGGACGCCACGCAGGTCAGTTCGGATCTCGTCCATCTGGATTCACTTGTCTTTAGTGCGCGGTCGCGCGTTCGGCCAGCAGCTCGGCGACCGCGGTCAGCATCTCGCTCTCCTGATACGGTTTGCCCAGGTAGCGGTTGACGCCGAGCTCGTAGGCGCGGTTGCGGTGCTTCTCGCCGGTACGCGAGGTGATGACGACGATCGGCACGTCGCGCAGGCGCGGGTCGTTGCGCATGTACCCGGCAAACTCATAGCCATCCATGCGCGGCATCTCCAGATCGAGCAGGATGACGTCCGGCAGCCGCTCATGAACGTGCTCAAGCGCATCCAGACCGTCCTTCGCGGTCTGTACCTCGTAGCCTTCGCGCTCGAGTACGCGTGAACTGACCTTGCGCATCGTGATCGAGTCGTCGACGACCAGAACCAGCGGACGCTGCCGAACTGCCGGTTGCAGCGTTGCCACAGCCGGAGCGTCGCCACGCTCGCGCAGAGCCGCGGCTCGACGCAGCAATGCAGCGACGTCGAGAATGACCACGACGGCACCGTCGCCGAGGATCGTTGCGCCGAATACGCCCGGAATGCGCGCCAACTGCGGACCGACCGGCTTGACGACGATCTCGCGACCGCCGAGCAGCGAATCGACGCGCAGGGCGACGCGCAGGTCGCCGGCTCGAACCATCAGCAACGGCACCTGGGCATTGTCGTCGGTGATTGCGGCGGACATGCCGATGACGTTGTCCAGTTCGTAGATTTCGTAGTCTTCGCCAGCGTAATCGACCTTCGGCCGGGCATCGACGATGCGATCCTTGTACGCGAGATAGGACAGGCGGACGATGCCCTGGACGCCGACCATCGGAATCGCAAACGTGTGATCGGACACGCGCACCAGAACCGCCTGGCTGACGGCCAGCGTGTACGGGAGCCGAATTCGGAAATTCGCGCCCTGACCAATCGCCGAATCGATCGTCAGGCTGCCGCCCAACTGCTTGATCTCACTGGCGACCACGTCGAGACCGACACCACGACCTGCATACTGGGTCAACTCGCCGGCGGTCGAGAAGCCCGGCTCAAGAATGAATCCGTACAGATCTCGGTCGCTGAGGTCGGATTCGGCAGCGAGCAGGCCACGCTCGATTGCGGTCCGGCGAACACGTTGCGGGTCGATGCCGCGACCGTCGTCGCTGACCTCGATGACCACCTCGGTCGCCTCACGGCTGACCCGGATTCGCACCTCACCTTCGTCGGACTTCCCGCTCTGGCGCCGCTCTTCGGGCGTCTCCAGACCGTGCACGAGTGCGTTGCGCAGCATGTGTTCAAAAGGCGCAGCCATGCGCTCGAGGACACCGCGGTCGAGTTCTCCCTGAGCGCCCTGCACTTCCAGTCGTACCCGCTTGCCAAGGGCATCTGCCTCCTGGCGGACCAGGCGGCGCAGACGCGGCAACATGCTTTCGAATGGCACCATGCGCGCCCGCATGAGTCCTTCCTGCAGCTCGGCGCCAGCGCGCGACTGTTGCAAGAGCAGGGACTCGGCCAGACGCGTGTGCTCATCCAGCAGTCCCTGAATCGACTGCAAGTCGGACATCGACTCGGCCAGGGCGCGTGAAAGCTGCTGCAGCTGCGAAAATCGGTCCATTTCCAGCGGATCGAATCCGGTGCTGCCGGATTGCTCCTGGACCCGTACCTCTCGTGAAAGAATCTGTGTTTCCGCCTCGATCTCCAGCTTGCGCAACTGCTCGCGCAGGCGCAGAACGGTTTGCTCGAATTCTTCCAGGCTGAAACGGAATGCACCGACCTGCTGTTCCAGACGGGTTCGAATGATGCCGACCTCACCGGCCAGGTTGACCAGAGAGTCCAACTGGTCGGCGCGCACGCGCACGAACTCGCCGACTCCGCTGTCGGCGACCACCGTCTGGATCACCGGTGCCACCACCGTGACCGGACGCGGAGCGACGGTCGGCATTGGCTGCACAGGTGCCGAAGGCAAGGCGGCAGACCGGATCGCCTTGGCTTCCGCTTCAGCTTCAGCTTCGATCGCGGCGCGCGGCTTGTTGTCGGCAGGCTTGGAACTGGTGTGCGCAACCACCGGCATCTCTGGCGCCGGCGCTGCGATCACCGGCGTCGCGCCCGGGAAGATCAACTGATTCAGCCGGTCCAGGCAACGGCCGACCAGGACGAAGTCGGCATCAGCCAGCTGACGTTGATCGTTGACAGCCGCCTCGAGCAGCGACTCCATCGCGTGACCGAGGTCACCGGCATCAACGAAACCGGCCATGCGGGCGCCACCCTTGAGGGTGTGCAGTTCACGCGCCAATTCCTGCTGCAGGCGGTCGAACCCGATCTGGTCCTTGGCGGCAAGATGCTGCTCGCAACGATCCAGCAGCTCCCGAGCCTCCTCTCGGTACAACTCGGCCAGATCGGCATCGACGTCCGTCGGTGCGATATTGGGCAGCGTTTCCAACATTTGCCGCAAGGCGTTGCGATCAGCGCGTCCTTCAACCTGATCATCCGATTCCCCGATCTCAGGCGGCGGCTCGGCCGAGGTCGGCGCGGAGATTTCGACTCCCTGCGACTCGACTTTGTCGATAGTCGGCGCCGACACTTCGATCTCGGGCGATTGATGCTCGATTGGCGCAGTATCCACGAGCTGGCCCGGTGGCTGGTACTCCAGCGAGCCTGTGGCATCCAGATCGGCCGACAACTCGGCCATGGCATCGGCCAGGGATTCGTCGTGTTCGAACTCGGCGATCGATGTTTCCGAGACTGGCTGTCCGCCGGTGACCGATTCGCCATCGTCTGGCTGTAGCAACAGCTCTGGATCAGTGAGATCCGGAACCTCGTCCAGACCGGTCGGAATCGAATCCTGAACCTCTTCGACAGCGGCTTCCTCTTCGTCCTCGCCAAGCAGAGGCTCACCCCGATACCACGCCGATTGCTGACTCAGATCCGGCAGCTCCGCAGTCAGCTTCCGCAATTTCTCCGGCAGGTCGGACAGTTCGGCCGGGCGTCGACCATTGTCCAGACACTCCAGCACTTCGCCCAACCAGCGACTGGCGGCAGCAAGCGATTGATGACCGTCGCGACTTGGCGCCCGCTGCAGACCGCGCAGGCGCCGGACATAGGCCTCCAACGACGATGTCAGCACGGTGACTTCGGGAAGCTCGACAGCGCCGAATGCGCCGTTCAACGTGTGTACGGCTCGTAGCAGATGTTCGGGAACGATCGCCAGTGCGCTGTTGCTGCGGGCGTCATCCAGGTAGGTATCGATGACACCAAGATGTCCGGCGACCTCGCTGCGAAGAATATCCATCAACACCGGGTCGAGGTGCAGCGGAATGCTGATCGTCTCGCGTTCTGTTTCTGTGTCGGCGCTGACGCTTGTCTCGGCCGCCGCCTCAGGGACGATTTCCGTTTCAGCGACCGGCAGCATACCGTGTGCCGCTTCGTGACCGGACGCGGCAGTCGTCACGCCTTCGGACATATCGGCAGGCACATCCACGGGAGCTGCGTCCGTCTGCCCATCATCAGCAGATGCGATTGCCGCCGGTACCTCGGCGGAGACCAGCATCGGAACCGTGCTTGGCAGCAGGTACTCGTGACCCTCGGCGAGCAGATGCGCCGCCGCCATCAGGCTCGCGACATCCCGACGCGGCGGCACATCGCCGCACAGCGCAGCGTGAAATTCCGGCAGAGCCGAAACGCAATGTTCGACCAGTCGCATCACCGCGATCGAGTTCGGCCGCTGGCCGCCAAGCACGCGATTGAGCAGGCTCTCGACCTGCCAGGCAAATTCGCCCAGAGTCAAAGCGCCGACCATCCGGCCACTGCCCTTGATCGTATGGAACGACCGGCGAATGTTCCGAAGCCGCTCGACATCGTCGGGCGCCGCCCGGCATTCCTGCAGCGCTTGGTCGAGATTGACGACTTCTTCGGTCAACTCATCGAGAAATGTGCTGCGAATCTCCTCGTCATCTCCAGCAGCGCCATTCGCGTCGAAGCCGAAGCCGTTGGCAACCACGAACTGCACAAAACCCTCGCGCGAACTGGCGAACTCGGCGGCCAGGGGGTCGTCGCTGCCAATACTGGGCAAGGCCTCGGATTCCGCAGCTTCGGCTTCCGAACCACCGGCATCGAGGCGTGCCGGCTGATCCGCTCCGGAGGTCGGAGCGGTGTCAGGAGCCGATTCAGCTAAAGGGCCGGTGCTGCCCTCCATACCGGTATCGGACGAACGGTTGCCCGTTGCGCCTTTGGCAGTTGCTGACGCCGCCTCGGCCGTCGCCTCGATCCCGAACAGCTCGTGCAGGCTGACCCGCGAAGGCCAATGACCGAGTCGGGTCAGCGCACGCGTCACCAGATCCAGGCGCCGTTCGCCCTGCCCGCCGTGGTCGTTGGTCAGTTCCAGATAGAACTCCAGACCACTGAGCGCGTCAGCGAAGGCGTCGACTTGTTCGGCCGAGAGTTCGGCACTGCCGGCGCCATCGGCCAGGAGAAAACCGGCCAGGGCCAAAGCACGTTCCCCGGCGTGTTCGAACTGCAGCAATCGCAAAGCACCGGCGACGTCGCGCAACAACGCGACCGCGAGTGGATGATGGACATTGCCCGGCTCGGCCGACATATGGGCGAGAAACAGGTCCTTGCTCTGCTGCAAGTTGACGGTCGCCTCGCGCAGTACGGCCTGAACCAGACGTCGACGCTCGCCAGTGGACAGCCGGCCGTCGTCGCCGCGACTGAGCTCGTCCTGCGACTGGATGCCAAGGCGCTCGCGATGCTCCTGCAGGGCATTCTCGACCTTCAGAAGCTCGCCTGCGACGTTCAGAAGCACGTGCTCGCCGCCGACGCCGCCGACGCCGCCATCGACCAGCGTAGCCAGAGCTTCACGCTGTGCCTTGACATGGCTGCGCTCGATGCCCATGCCGATCATACCCAAGGTATCGCCGACACGATCCAGGACATCCAGCTCCGGCTTCAACGGGCTGGCATCACTCTGACTGCCACGCAGGTACAGGTCCAAGGCATCCTTGACCCGCAGCAATTCCTCTTCCAACGCCTGCACGACGCTGTCCAGCAGGCTGCTGTTGCGACCACTCAGAGCCCCGCGGGCCTCATCGATTTCCTCGGCCGACGGCATCAGCTCGTTGAGCTTGAACGCATCCTGGGCCTGACTGACACGTTCCCCACCGCCTGCCTGTGCGACGTAGTACAGCATGCTGCGCTGCAATTCGTCGGGTAAGGACTCCGAATACAGCAGCTCACCCTGATCGATCAAGCGCTTCAGCTCGCGATCGAGTCGACCGAACAGCAGCTTGGTCGAGATACTCGCGTCCAGCGTATGCTCACGCAGCGCCTCGGTGATCGCCGAGGCGACCCACCACAACTGCCGCGCCGGCCGGATGTGAACGACAGCGAGTACACGGTCACAAATGTCGGCGAGCCGGGCCAACGCCTGGTCGCTGTTGTGACCGCGGAACCAGTGCAACAGCGCAAACTGCCATTCCCGACGCAAACCGACCAGCGAACGCTCCAGGTCGACCGACCCAAGGCGAGTAGCCGGAACCGGCAGCTGTTGTGGCAGCTCCGGATCGCTCGGCGGAATCAGCAGCACACTTTCACTGAGCAGCTTTTCGCCCCGGCACGAACGCAGATCGTTCAACAGCGGCAGCAGGACGATCGGGACGTCACGGAAACCGCTTTGCAGCCGCTCCAGGTAGTCGGGCAGTTGCAAGACCGCGCGCAACAGACTGGTCAACGCGTCCTCGACACGCTGCACCTTGCCGTTGACCAGCTCACTGGTCAGGCGCTCCATCTCCTCGGCAACCAGGGCGGCGCCGTAGAGTTCGAGCATGCGCAAGCCACCGAGCACCTCGTGCAAGGCGGCGGCGGCGGCTTCGGCACCATCGCCGGAGTAGCCTTCGTCGGCATAGCGCTCAAGAGACCGGCCCGCTCGCTCCAGGCTCGTGTCGATTTCCGGCTTCAGCCAGGCGAGGCTGGTCTGGTCGATTCCGCTGTCGGGACGCATGGCGCTGTCTCTTGGCTGGATACGTGGCTCAGGCCGCGGGTTGCTGGTATTCGGAGTCGTAGTCCGACTCCTGCGCTTGGTCGTACTCGCTTGAATACTCGCTCATCGACTGCTCCTGGATCGGGCCCGGCAACTTGAAGTCGGCCACTGAACGGCGCAGCTCGGCTGCCAGTTCGGCCAGCTTGCCGACTGAACGGGCCGTCCGATTCGCGCCGGCAGCAGTATCGCCGGTGAAGCCTCGGATCGCGTCCATCGTCGTCGCGATCTCGCCGGCACCGCGTGACTGCTGTCGCGATGCGTCCGAGATCTGCGAGATCAGCTGTGCCAGCTCCTGCGATACGTTTTCAATCTGATTCAGCGCTCGACCGGCGTTCTCGGCCAGACGGGCACCGCTGACGACTCCGGCCGTGGTCTGCTCCATTGATCCGACCGCTTCGTTGGTGTCGGACTGAATCGTCTGCACCAGGGTCTCGATTCGACGGGTCGCGTTACCGGCGCGCTCGGCCAATCGCTGCACTTCGTCGGCAACCACCGCGAAGCCACGACCGGCCTCACCCGCGGACGCAGCCTGGATGGCGGCGTTCAAAGCCAGGATATTGGTCTGCTCGGCAATGTCGTTGATCAGCTCGACGATCGCACCGATCTCTTGAGAAGACTCGCCCAGACGCTTGATTCGCTTCGATGTTTCCTGAATCTGTTCGCGGATCGCGTCCATGCCTGCGATCGTCTCACGGACGACCTGGGCGCCATCGGTAGCGATACTCACCGAACGCTGCGCCACTTCGGCCGACCGGGTCGCATTATCGGACACCGCTGCGATCGATCGCGCCATGTCGGTCACCGACTGGGTTGCCGCGGTCACCTGCTGCGCTTGTTGCTCGGCCGCCTCGGCCAGACGGGCCGCGGTCTCCATGGTTTCCTGCGACGATTCAGCGACCTGAGCCGAAGTCTGATTCATCGTGCCTACCAGACTGCGCAATTGTTCGACCGTGTAGTTCATCGAGTCGGCGATTGCGCCGGTGATGTCCTCGGTCACGGTTGCCTGCACGGTCAAGTCACCGTCGGCCAGCGAACCCATTTCGTCCAGCAGGCGCAGAATCGCCTCCTGATTACGTTGGTTCAACTCTGCGGTTTCCTGGTAGCGACGGCGCTCGCCGCTGAACACGGTCAGGGCCAGAGCCATCAGGGCGATGAACGCGGCCAGACCAGAGCCGAAACCCCAGAAGATGTTCGGGAACACGCGCCGGCCCACCGACTCCTCCCAGACCCGGCCATGCTGGTTGCCGGCCAGGACCATGTTGTCGCTCTCAAGCTGGACCAGCCGTGCCGCTTCGCGAGCCTGGGCCACCTGTTCGATACCGCCTTCGAGCGCCCGAAACTGCGGCACCAGCTCGGCCCACAACTCCTCGGTGGCGATCAGGGCCTGTCGGGCAGCGGCGACATCCACCGCACGCACACCCTCGGCACCGTTCAACAGGGCGTCGAGTACCTGGGTGAACAGGTTTCCGTCGCGGACAATTCCGTCGGCATTGCCTTGCGCTTCGATCGACGACCCGGCTTGCTGCAGATCACCGACTCGGCGCAGGATGCGTTCGGCAATGTACATCTGGCGAGACGAGACAAATACTTGCGAGGTGTTGGCGGAACGCTCTGTGACCGCCCGTACGACCTCCTCGGTCTGGTTGACGACCGCGGGCATCCGGTCACGCAGGGCCTGCGTCGCCTGACTGCCGTCGAACACCGGCTGTCGGCGCTCAAGGATCACGCGCGCCGACTGGGCGAGATTGTTCCAAGCAGCGGCCAGGGTTTCGTGGCTCTGCTGAACCTGACCATCGCCCTGTCCGAGCACCGCCTCCAGCTCGCCGAGCAGGGTGTCGCCGGTATCCAGGGCCCGGTCCAGCTCCTCGAACGCGACATCGTTGCCACGTGCGGCACGCTCGGCGTAGCCGGCCATGCGCAGCGCGGTGATCTGGATGCGGCCCGAGTTCGCGGTGGCTTCGGACACGGTCGCGCTGTACTGCTGGCCGATGAAAAAATTTGCAAACAGCACGCCCAGCGAAATGATCAGAAGCGCCAGCCAAGCTCGGATTCCCCCCGATCGACTTCCCGGCGTCCTTGCGGTGGTGCTAGCCATGTTGGTGCTCCTCCCAGTTGGGTCCGCGCCCGGCCATGCTCAGGCCGCCGCGTCCAGAAATATCGGTGACCTCATCAGCGTTTGCAACGACAGCACCGGCCAGTAGTGGTCTCCGGCGGCATTGCCGTAGGCAAACGGAACGTAGGGCAGCAGCCTCGGATCGACCACCTCGTCGGCCGCGACCGCGGCGGACTCTTCGAATCCACGCTGACCGAGCACGGCACCGACCAGCAGTCCGGTGGCAGCTGCGGCTCGCTGCCGGGCCACCAGCACACGGTTGCGATCGTCGTGTACGGTTTCGACTCCGAACAGGAAGTGCCCCAGATCCACCACGGTAAGCAGCGTGCCACGCAGATTGGCGATGCCTCGCAACCACGGTTGCGCGCCTGGCACGAAGGTCAGCGCCGGAGGCACCAGGATTTCCGCGATTTCGCCGATGCCAACCATGGTCTCGACACCGCTGACGTCGAAGCACAGACCGCGCCAAAGTGCCGGTCCCACCTGGGTCTCGGGAGCCTCAGCCCGATGGCCGAGCGCACGGCGCTCGAAATCGAGCAGTAGTGCATAGGCGGTGATGGCGAGTTCGGAACTCATCGCGGCAGCTTCAGCCTGCCAGCGCCGCGTTGACGCGATCGATCAAGTCGCTCTCCTTAGCGGGCTTGATCAGGTAGTCGCGCGCACCTTGGCGCAGGCCCCAGATGCGGTCGGTTTCCATGCTCTTGTTGCTGAGAATGATGACCGGAATCGCGGACGTATCCGGATCCTTGCTCAGACTGCGCGTCGCCTGGAAGCCGTTCATGCCCGGCATGACGACATCCATCAGGATCAGATCCGGCTGCTCGCGCTTGGCGGCATTGATGCCCTCCTGCGCCTCCGCCGCCGACGACACCCGGTGGCCATGCTTTTCCAGCATGTCCCGGTAGATCTGGGTCTGGGTCGGGGAATCGTCGATGATCAGAATATGTGCCACGCTTGCCTCCTCCCGTGAGTCGTACATTCTTCCATGTCAGCTAGCTTCGCTCGGCGTGACGGCGGATCGCGCCGAGCAGCTCGTCCTTGGTAAACGGCTTGGTCAGATACTCGTCCGAACCAACGATGCGTCCCCTCGCCTTGTCGAACAACCCGTCCTTGGACGACAGCATGATCACCGGCGTCGTCTTGTACAGCTGGTTGTTCTTGATCAATGCGCAGGTCTGGTAGCCATCCAGACGCGGCATCATGATATCGACAAAAATGATGTTGGGCTGGTAGTCGGTGATCTTCGCCAATGCTTCGAAACCGTCGTTGGCAGTGATGACCTCGCAACCCTCGTTCTTAAGCAGGGTTTCGGCCGACCGCCGGATGGTCCGGGAGTCGTCGATCACCATCACCTTGAGCCCGGTGATGTCTCCATTCTTTTCCATCGCTGTCGCCGCTGGTCCCTGCTCCAAGTTCACTCCCCCCGGAAATCGTCACCGTCGCGCGACGACACCGGCTGTTTACTCGTCGATGCGCTGCTCTGTCAAGCCATCAGCAACACGTCGTAAGACAATGATATCCTGAATGGACCTGTTCCAGCACGGATTATTTTCAGCCGATGCCTCTGGCCCTGGCCGTACTCATGGACCCGATCGGCTCGATCCGGCCCGTCAAGGACACCACGTTCGCCCTGCTCCTGGAGGCCCAGCGCCGCGGCCATCGACTGTTCTATGTCGATCAATCCGGCCTGGCCAGCGACGGCGCCCGCCCGCTTGCACGTCTTGCCCAACTCACCGTACGCGAACACGAACGTGACTGGTTCAGCCTGGAGCCCGCCCAGTGGCTGCCCCTGGCCACGGTCGACTTGCTGCTGCTGCGCAAGGATCCACCGTTCGACCGCGAGTACCTGTATGACACGATGCTGGCGGAACTGGCTGAACGTGAAGGGGTCCGGGTGGTCAATCGCCCGCAGGCGCTGCGTGATGCGAATGAAAAGCTCTTCGCCCTGCATTTTCCCGACTGCTGCCCGCCGAGTCGGGTTGCCCGCGACCCCGAATCGCTGCGCGAGTTCGTCGAACATGCAGGCATCGCGGTGCTGAAGCCGCTGGATGGCATGGGTGGTCGCGGCATCTTTCGCGCCGCCGCTGACGACCCGAACCTGAACGTGATCCTGGAAACCCTGACCGAAGGCGGCCGGGCGATGGCCATGGCACAACGTTATCTGCCGGAGATCGCCGATGGCGACAAGAGAATCCTGGTGATCAACGGTGAGCCAGTCCCCTACTGTCTGGCGCGGATTCCGCAAGGTCGCGACTTTCGCGGCAACCTGGCTCGAGGCGGTCGCGGTGAAGCTCGCCCGCTGTCCGACCGCGATCGATGGATCGCCGCGCAGGTCGGCCCGGAACTCAAGCGCCGTGGGCTGCTGTTTGTCGGTCTGGATGTCATCGGCGACTGGTTGACTGAAGTCAATGTCACCAGCCCGACCGGGCTGCGGGAACTGGACAGCCAGTGTGGGCTGAACATCGCCGGATTGCTGTTCGATGCACTCGAAGCCCTGCCTCGGAGCGATCGTGCATGAGTGTAGGCAAGGAAGCGGGGGCTGGCGGCGGCGAGCGTTTCGTCCTGACCCTGGTGTTCTCGTTCATCGCGCACGGCATACTGTTGCTGGGGCTGGGCTTTGCTGCACCCCGCTCGGGTCCGGCCACCCCGACCCTGGAAGTAATCCTGGTGTCGACCGCAACCGTGGAAACCCCGGACCAGCCCGACTATCTCGCCCAGGTCAGCCAGGAAGGCGGCGGCGACCTTGAGGAAAAGGCCCGACCGACGGCACCCGCCAGCGCGCCCGAGCATCGCCCGGTCACCGGTGAGGCGGAGCAGACGCGAGAGATCGGCACCCCACAACCGCGACCGGAGCGCACGGCCCCCGTCGTCACCACCCGGGGCGAGAGCCATTGGCAGTTGGACCGCGAACCGCCCCGACCGGAGACCGAACAGCCGCTGCCGGAAGCGCCGGAGCGCAACCTGGTACAGGAGGAGATCGCTCGTCTTGCTGCCGAGCGCGATCAGGCAACCCAGGCCTATGCCCGGCGCCCGCGCCGCAAATTCATTTCCGCGCAGACACGCGAATACGCCTACGCCGCCTACATGCGTGCCTGGGTGGCCCGGGTCGAGCGCGTCGGCAACCTGAACTATCCCCAGGAGGCCCGGGATCGGCAGTTGCACGATGACTTGATTCTGACCGTTGCGATCCGTCGGGATGGCAGCGTCGAGAGCATCGACGTGGTCAAACCCAGCCGCTACCGCGCGCTGGATGACGCTGCGATCCAGATCGTGCGCATGTCGGCGCCGTTCAACCGTCTGCCTGACGACAAGGACGACCCGGTCGATATCCTGCACATCACCCGGACCTGGCAGTTCCTGCCTGGCGACGTCTTGCGACATCGCTGATCGCAACCGCCGGCCCAGAGATCAGCCGCATTCCCGGTTGAACGGTCGTCGGCCGGCCGGGTGCGACAGTCGTCGGCTCACGTACAATGGCGCTATGAGCACAGCGGCCAACCTGACCGATCATTTCCTGATCGCCATGCCAAGCATGGACGACCCGAATTTTGCGCGTGCTGTGATCTATATCGGCCAGCACAATGCCGAAGGCGCCATGGGTCTGGTGATCAACCGGCCGGCCGGGTTCGCGCTCGGCGACATCTTCGACGAA
>CAZFUH010000094.1:11207-12504 GCA_964522235.1 uncultured Rhodanobacteraceae bacterium | reverse complement strand
GTGACGAGGACGCGGAACGCGGTCGTCGCTGCATTCAATCATCTCTTCAACCATCGCCGACACGGCAAGATCCGCGTCGCAGATATCGTTGAACAGGCCAATGTCGGCCGCTCCACGTTCTACGACCACTATTCGAGCGCCGAGGATGTCCACCTCGAGGCATTGTCTCGGCCCCTTGCCATTCTCGCCGATGCCGTTGCCGGCAGAAACGATCCGGCGCGGCTGACGCCGCTGCTCGTCCACTTCTGGGAGAACAGACAGCACGCCCGCGAAACATTCGACCGGGGCCGGATGCAGGAGAGGACCAGTCGTCTGCTTACCGACATGGTCGAGGAGCGACTGCGTCGAGCGGACACAGCCTTTACGATCCCGATGCGCCTGGTCGCGCTGCAACTCGCCGAAGCCGCTCTGGCACCTATCCGCGGCTGGATGACCGGGGCGGCGTCATGCGCGCCCGAAGTTCTGGCCTCAGGCATCTGCACGGTCAGTGCCCAACTGATCGCGGCGCTGGTGCCCCCGCAGGCTCCGAGATAACTGTTACCGTCCAGCTGTTGTCGAAGGCGTTGCAGTCGAGCGTGTTATTGGAGGTGCATAGCGGATTTCAGGACAACCAGCGCAGGCTCAGGCTACCCGGGTAATATGGCGCGCCAGTGCCAATCGCGACACTAAAATCACCTTATGTGGCGCAATTGCCTTGGAATTGATCTTATATGGCGCGATACTGCCTAATCGCGCCACGTAGAGCTGTCATGCCCAAGCGCATCCCAACCGCTGAACTGGCTGCCTTGATCGATGCAGCCAACGCCTCCCCTGACGGTCTCACCCCCATCGACAACAGAGCCATCCGTTCGCTGGCCGAACCGTTGGTCGAACCCCTGGACCTCGACGCGTTCGTCGCATTGGCGGCAAACGAGCTGTTTCAACTGCACGAGGGGAATCTAGCGCGACATCGCCTTCGACCCTCCGAGTTCCAGTGCTGGCAGGTGTTGCATTCAGAGCGAAAACCGTTGCACCGGGACTGAGAGCGTCCGCGCTTCCTGCACAGCCTTTTCCGTCGCCTTGAGCGAAACGATGGACTGAACGAAGCTGTGGTGCCCGGGGCGGGGGTCGAACCCGCATGGCCTTGCGGCCGAGGGATTTTAAGTCCCTTGCGTATACCAGTTTCGCCACCCGGGCCAAGTGAAGCTGCATGGTACGGCGGCGACAGCGGAGCGGCCAAGTCGATCTTGTTGCCGCGCAGGCAACCCTACCCGCTTGCGTGCGCAGACTTCGCACGTACCGAGGCCACGCCCAATCG
>CAZFUH010000094.1:0-11197 GCA_964522235.1 uncultured Rhodanobacteraceae bacterium | reverse complement strand
CAATCGCCCGATCAACCGCTCGCCGTTGCCTGCTCAGTCCGGACGCTGCATCCGTAGCAGCTTTCCCCGATAGCTGCGGCCGGCGGCGGTGATCAGGCCGGTCAGGACGGTGGCGGCACGCTCCGGCGTCGGCACGGTGGCCGGGTCTTCGGAAAACCAGACGCGCTGGCGCAGCCCGGTACGCATCGGTCCAGGGTCGAGGCCGTGGACGCGAACCGGAGTCGATTGCAGTTCGTCGTCGAGAATCGCCGCCAGTTGCGCCAGACCGGCCTGGGCGACGCCATAGCCGCCCCAGTACGCCCGGGCGCAGCGCTCGGGACCCTGGATCGTGAACACGACCGCGCTGTCACTTCGCTGGCGCAACAGCGGCAGGCAGGCCTGGATCAGCAGCAGCGGCGCGCCCAGGTTGATATGCAATGCCGCCAGCCAGTCTTCCGGTGGCGTGTGCTCGATCATGCTCAGGCCACGCATATGCGCGGACGCGAAGACGATCGCATCCAGACCGCCGAATTCGCCACCGATGCGCTCGGCCAGGGTCGCGTAGTCATCCGGTGTCGCGCCGCCAAGATTCAGCGGGTACAGAGCGGCACGGCCGCCAGCGGCCTCGATGTCGTCATACAGGCGCTCGAGCGCCGCCACCCGGCGGCCGACCAGGATGGTCTCGGCGCCGGCTCGGGCCGCAGCAAGCGCGAAGCAACGGCCGAGACCGCCGCTGGCACCGAGCACCAGGACGACCTTGCCACTCAGATCGACGGTCTTGGGCCAATCGTCAGGGCAACCGACGACCGGCAAGGAACGTATGCTCAAGTGCCGGTCACCTCGGTGACCATCTGCTGCAGTTCGCCCTTCTCGAACAGCTCCATCGTGATGTCGCAGCCGCCGATCAACTCACCGTTGATGAACAGCTGCGGGAAGGTCGGCCAGTTCGAATAGCGCGGCAAATTGGCGCGAACTTCCGGATCCTCCAGCACGTTGACCGAACCATAGTCGGCTCCGACTGCCTTCAGCGCCTGGGCGACACGGCTGGAGAAGCCACACATCGGAAACTGCGGCGTGCCCTTCATGAACAAGATGATCGGCCGGGATTCGATGGTCTGCTTGATGCGCTCCATGACGTCCATGGCAAAGTAACCTCGAGAAGATGACGGTACAACCCGTCACTATGAGGGCGCGCCAGGTCGTTTGCAATCGGCGCTCGACGAGCGGACAGGGCGAGGATGCCGAGCCGGCCTCATCGACCGCTGGCACCGCCCTGGACACTCGGCCACGAGTGTGATGCCGGTTACACTTGGCGGACTGACACCGTCTCGAACTGCCGCCCGGATGGCCATCGAACTCCCGCCCCTGCCGTTTGCCCGTGATGCCCTGGAGCCGCACATCTCGGCGGAAACCATGGACTACCACTACGGCAAGCATCATCAGGGCTACGCCGACCAGCTGAACAAGCAGATCCTCGGCACCGAATTCGAGGCCATGGCGCTGGAAGACATCGTCCGCAGCGCGTCCGGCCCGATGTTCAACAACGCCGCCCAGGTCTGGAACCACAGCTTCTACTGGAACTGCCTGTCACCGCGCGGCGGCGGTGAGCCCGAGGGCCGGTTGGCGATCGCGATCAACCACGCGTTCGGCAGCTTCGAACAGTTTCGCCAGTACTTCACCCAGGCGGCGCTGACTCTGTTCGGGGCCGGCTGGATCTGGCTGGTGCAGCGGCCGGACGGCCATCTGGCCCTGGTTTCGGCCAGCAATGCCGGCACACCGATCACCGGCGAGGATCGCCCGCTGCTGACCTGCGATGTCTGGGAACACGCCTACTACATCGACCACCGCAACGCCCGACCGCGTTACGTCGAGACGTTCTGGAAGCTGGTGAACTGGTCGTTCGTCAATCATCAGTTGCGCTGATGGCATGAGCGCAGTGCCGATGACGTCGACGCACCCGCAGGAAATCGCCAGCGCCGGTCCGCACGATCGCCTTCGCGTCGACGATGTCGTCGTCGACCTCGGCAATCAACGGGTACTGGATCGGGCCACTCTCGAGCTGGCCGCCGGTGAACTGGGCTGTCTGCTGGGTTCCAGCGGCTGCGGCAAGACCACCCTGCTGCGGGCAATTGCCGGCTTGCAGCCGATCAGCGCCGGCCGGATCGCGGTCGGCGGTCGTACCCTGAGCGAAAGCGGCCGGACACTGGCCCCGGACCGGCGTGGAATCGGCCTGGTGTTCCAGGATCTGGCCTTGTTTCCGCACCTGGATGTCGCCGGCAACATCGGCTTCGGCCTGCTCCGGCTGCCCCGTGCCGAACGGCAACGACGCATCGGCGATCTGATCGAGCGTCTGCGCCTGGGCGATCTGGCCGAGCGCTATCCGCACGAGCTGTCCGGCGGCCAGCAGCAGCGGGTCGCAATCGCACGCGCGCTGGCACCGGAACCGGCGGTGCTACTGCTCGACGAACCGTTCTCCAGCCTTGATGCCGGCTTGCGCAAACAACTGCGCGGCGAGTTGCGAGAGCTGCTCAAACAGCTCGGGCGCACGGCAATCCTGGTCACCCACGATCAGGAGGAGGCAATGGCCTTTGCCGATCGCGTCGCCGTGATGCGCCACGGTCGGATCGAGCAGTTCGATACCCCATGGCAGCTCTACCATCGCCCGGCAACGCGTTATGTCGCGGGTTTCGTCGGCGACGGCGTGTTGCTGCCCGCCCGACGCGAAGGCGGCGACTGGCGCTGCGCCTTGGGCGTGATGGCGACGGCGGTGGTCAATGATCCCGACCAGGTCGCGAACTCGCCCGCGACCAGCGGTCTGCTGCTGTGCCGGCCCGATGACATCCTGCCCAGTCCCGATGGCCGGTTGCGAGCCCAGGTCGAGCAGATCGAGTTTCGCGGCGCCGAAAACTACCTGACCCTGCGTCTACCCGGTGGCGAGCTCGTGTTCGCGCTCTGGCCCAGCCATGCCGTGGCCGCGATCGGCACCGAGGTCGGCATTCGCTGGCAGGCGCCGCATACGGTGCTGTTCGCGGACCAGTAACCTCTTCGCTATTCGATGCGCATCGACAAGTCGATCGCGCGAAGATGCTTGGTCAGGGCGCCAACGGAAACATAGTCGACCCCGAGTTCGGCGACCTTGCGAAGCTGGACCTGGTCCATGCTGCCGGAGACTTCCAGTTCGACCCGCCCCGCGGCCAGGCGCACGGCCTGGCGCAATGTCTCCCAGTCGAACTCGTCGAGCATGATCCGGCCGGCGCCGGCATCGAGCGCCTGACTCAGTTCGTCCAGATTCTCGACTTCGACTTCGATGAAGCGGCCATGTTCTTGTGCCTGGGCCGCGGCCACGGCCGCTGCGATCGAGCCGGCAGCGGCAATATGGTTTTCCTTGATCAGTACGGCGTCGAACAAGCCGAGACGGTGATTGTCCGCACCGCCGGCGCGAACCGCATACTTCTGAGCCTGACGCAGACCGGGCAGCGTCTTGCGGGTATCGAGCACCCGTGTGCCGCTGCCGGCAACAACCGCAGCGTAGTCGGCGGCGACGGTTGCGGTCCCGGATAGTGTCTGCAGAAAGTTCAGCGCGCACCGTTCGGCACTGACCAGGGCGCGGGCGCGGGCCCGGATGCGCAGGAACACGGTATCTGCAGTCAGGCAATCGCCATCGCGGGCCAGCAACTCAAAGCGGGCGTCGGGATCCAGCGTTGCAAAGCAGCGCAATGCCCACGGCAACCCGGCGAGCACGGCGGCCTCGCGGCACAGGATCCGCGCCTGTGCCGGGCGCTCCGGCAGCAGGGCGGCGCTGAGATCGCCCGCGCCGATGTCCTCAGCCAGGGCGCGCCTGACGTCGGCGTCGATGTCTTCGGCCGACGGCGGCTGCAGACCGTCGCGGCGGCAGGCCTCCAGCGCCTGCGCGATCGACAGCCCGCTCATTGCGGGAAGTTGTCGAACTGGGTCGTGCCGATCGCCTCGTCGGCGAGCAGGACCGGGATGCCGTCGTCGATGACGTAGATGACGCGACCGTCGTCGCGAATCAGCGCATCCTGGATCGATGCGCTCCGAACCTCACCGTCGACCCGGAGCACGCCGCCAGCAGCGATCGCCCGGTTAAGGGCCTGCAACTGTTCGTAGCCGATCGGCTTCAGCGGCTGCTTGTTTACCGGGCAGCACAACAGTTCGAGCAGGCGTTGGTCCATGTCAAGTCCGTCGATTTCGGGGGGCAGCGATGCGAGGATACGGGTGTCAGCGTAGAATTACGATTTTACTGGAGTTGGCGATGGCGAAGCAGGCGGACGGCATGCCGCTGATCGGCGTGGTGATGGGTTCGACCTCGGACTGGGACACGATGCGCCATGCCGCCGAGATTCTGACCAGACTCGGCGTCGGCCATGAAACCCGCGTGGTATCGGCGCATCGCACTCCCGATCTGCTGTTCGACTATGCCGCGAGCGCCCGTGATCGCGGCCTGCGCGCGATCATTGCCGGTGCCGGCGGTGCCGCACATCTACCAGGCATGCTCGCCGCCAAGACCTCGGTTCCGGTGCTCGGCGTACCGGTGCAATCGGCGGCCTTGAACGGTCTGGACTCGCTGTTGTCGATCGTGCAGATGCCGGCCGGCGTTCCGGTCGCGACGTTCGCGATCGGCAAGGCCGGCGCGATCAATGCCGCATTGTTTGCCGCCGCCCTGCTCGCGAACCAACAACCGGACATTGCCGGCGCGCTCGACGAATTTCGTCGGCAGCAGACCGACGCGGTCCTGGCCCGACCCGATCCGGCCTCGGCATGAAGACGATCGGGATCCTCGGCGGCGGGCAGCTCGCGCGCATGCTGGCCCTGGCCGGTGTCCCGCTCGGGGTCCGGGCCCTGGTTCTGGACCAGAGCAGCGATGCCTGCGCCGGCGAAGTCGCGACCCTGATCGAAGCCGACTACACCGACCAGGCGGCACTGGCCGAGTTTGCGACCCTGGTCGATGTCGTCACCTTCGACTTCGAAAATGTCCCCGCCGAAAGCGCACAGTGGCTGGCGCAACGGGTACCGGTGTTCCCGAACCCCGGCGCTCTTGCCGTCGCCCAGGATCGGCTGAGCGAGAAAACCCTGTTCCATGAACTTGGCATTGCAACGCCTCGCCATGCCGCGGTCGACAACCGTGAGGATCTTGACGCGGCAGTCGCCAGCGTCGGGCTGCCGGCGATTCTGAAAACCCGGCGGCTGGGCTACGACGGCAAGGGCCAGGCACGCCTGCACCAGGACCTGGACCTGGACCGCGCCTGGCAAACGCTCGGTGCCGGCCGGGTGCCGTTGATCCTGGAGGCCTGGGTGCCGTTCCAGCGGGAACTGTCGGTGATCGCAGTGCGCAGTCGCGACGGCGAGGTCCGAACCTGGCCGCTGACCCGCAACTGGCATGACGACGGCATCCTGTCGCTGAGTCGGGCACCGGTCCGAGCCGATGCCGACCTGACGCGGCAGGCCGAGGACGCCGCCGCCCGCGTTGCCGAGGCATTGGACTATGTCGGCGTTTTCGCGCTGGAATTGTTCGAGCACGAGGGCCGACTGCTCGGCAACGAAATGGCGCCGCGCGTGCACAACTCCGGCCACTGGACGATCGAGGGTGCCGGCACCAGCCAGTTTGAGAATCATCTACGTGCCGTGCTCGGCCTGCCGCTCGGCGAGGTCCGGCTGCGCGAGCCAAGCGCGATGCTGAATTTCATCGGCGCCCTGCCCAATCGCGACGCAGCGCTCGCGGTCCCGGGCCTGCACTGGCACGACTATGGCAAGAGCGAGCGGCCCGGACGCAAGGTCGGTCACGCGACGCTATGCGCTCCCGACCTGCCGACCTTGAACGCCCGCTTGAAGGAAGCCGCCGAACGGCTCCAGCTCCCCGCGCTGACCGCGAAACTGCACGAAGAGGAATGATCATGAACGTCGCATAGGGGCACCCTGGCTCTCACGCCGCTGCGCTCGTTCCTGCTCTATCATCGCCCGTTCACACGAACCATAGAGGATCGTCTTCATGTTCAAGACCTTGATGTTCACCGCCGCACTGGCGCTGCCGCTGGCCGCCATCGCCGAAGACCAGACCACCGAGAGCAGCAGCCGCGGCGGCGTCTCTGCGACCAGCCCGCGCGTCGTGCTGCACACCAACCACGGCAATATCGTCCTGGAACTGGACCGCCGCAGCGCACCGGTCAGCGTCGACAACTTTATTCGCTATGTCCGCTCCGGCCACTATGCCAACACGATTTTCCATCGCGTCATCGATGGCTTCATGATCCAGGGCGGCGGCTATACACCGGAGCTGGGTGGCAAGGCGAATCGACCGCCGATCTTGAACGAGGCACCGAACGGCCTGAAGAACAAGCGCGGCACGATCGCGATGGCACGCACCAACGACCCACACTCGGCCAGTTCGCAATTCTTCATCAACCTCGTCGACAACACCGCCCTGGATCATGTCGCGACCACCGACAGCCGCAGCTGGGGCTACGCCGTATTCGGCAAGGTCGTCGAAGGCATGGACGTCGTCGACACGATCAAGGCGCTGCCGGTGCGTTCGCAGGGCGTGTTCGAAGCGCTGCCGGTCGAACCCGTCATCGTCGAGAAGGCCGAGCTGGTCGGCGCCGACGACGAATCCGCCGACAGCGAGTAGACCCTGCGACGATTGCGCACGCCATGGCCTCGACGATCTTCATCTCCGATCTGCATCTGGATGCGGATCGACCCGAGGCCACGGCCGCGTTCGAGCAGTTCCTCGTCGCACTGCCGGACGGCGTCGAGCGGCTGTACATCCTCGGTGACCTGTTCGAGACCTGGGTCGGCGACGACGACGACGCCGAGCTGCCGACGCGAATCGCCGAACGCCTGAGTGCGCTGACCGCGACCGGTGTCGATATCGCGTTCATGCCCGGAAATCGCGATTTCGCCCTCGGCCCGGACTATGCCGCCCGCGCCGGCATGCGTCTGCTTGCCGAGCCGACCGTGATCCAGCTCTACGGCGGTCCGGCCCTGCTCCTGCATGGCGACACGCTGTGCACCGACGACCATGCCTATCAGGCCTTTCGGGCCCAGGTCCGCAACCCGGCATGGCTGGCACAGATGCTCGCCCAACCGCTGGCGGTACGCCGGGCGTTCGCGCAACAGGCGCGGGCCGGCAGCCGAGAGCACACTGCGGCCAGCAGCGAAACGATCATGGACGTGAACGAAGACGCCGTGGCCGACGCCTTCCGCGAACACGACCTGGATCTGATCATCCACGGCCACACGCATCGTCCCGCCGTGCACCGCAGCGAGGTCGACGGCCGCGCCTGCACGCGAATCGTGCTCGGTGACTGGTATGACCAAGGCACCGTCCTGTACGCGCACGACGACGGCCGGCTGCTGCTGGAGCAACTGCATTCGGAGACTCGCGGAGCAGACAGCGGCGCAGAGGCAAACGGACCGCGCTGACTCGCCGGGTCGACTGCGACCAGCGACTTCGCGCCTCCTCTGCTCTCCCGCCTACTCCCCGCTCCAGTCTCTACCAGACCAGGTTGTAGCAGGGCTGGTACTCGCTACCACCCGGCAACTTCATGCGATGCTGGCTGACGAAACTGGCGAGCATCGCGTCCATTGCCGCCATCAGCTCGGCATCGCCGGTGATCTCGAACTTGCCATACTGTTCGATCGCCCGGATGCCTTCGACCTTGACGTTGCCGGCGACGATGCCGGAGAACGCTCGACGCAGGTCGGCGGCAAGCAGATGGCGTTCGCGATCCCGGTGCAGGCGCAGGTCGGCCATGGCCTGATGGCTGGGCACGAATGGATGCTGAAATTCCTCGGGGATCGCCAGACGCCAGTTGTAGAAGAAGGCATCCTGATGCGCGATCCGGAAATCGCGCACCTGACGCAGCCCTTCGACCATGACCCGCGCCGTTTCCTCTGGCGCGTCGATCAGGATCCGGTAGCGCTGAGCGATGTCATCACCCAAGGCCAGTCTCAGGAAACGATCGATCTGCTCGAAATACGCGGCCGACTGCCGTGGACCGGCGAATATCAGCGGGAACGGCAGTTCGGCATTGTCCGGGTGCAGCAGGACGCCGAGCAGGTACAAAATCTCTTCGGCGGTACCGACGCCGCCGGGAAACACGATGATGCCGTGCCCGATGCGGACGAATGCCTCCAGGCGCTTCTCGATGTCCGGCATGATCACCAGGTTGTTGACCATTGCGTTCGGTGATTCGGCGGCAATGATCCCAGGCTCGGTGATGCCGATGTAGCGGGCGTCGCTGAGGCGCTGCTTCTGGTGACCCACCGCAGCGCCCTTCATCGGCGCCTTCATCGCGCCGGCGCCGCAACCGGTACAGATGTCGACGCCGCGCAGGCCCAGCTCGTAGCCGACGTACTTGTCGTAGTCGTACTCCTCGCGCGAGATGGAATGCCCGCCCCAGCAGACGACCAGGTTCGGCTCGACACCAGGGCGCATGACCCGGGCGTTGCGCAGGATCTCGAACACGGCATTGGTCAGGCCGGCGGACGTCGCCAGGTCATAGCGGGGATTGTCCTGGATCTCGGTGGAGACGTAGACGATGTCGCGCACCACGGCGCTGAGCAGCTCGCCGATACCGCGGATGATCTGACCGTCAACAAAGGCCCGGGCCGGTGCATTGCGCAGCTCGAGTTTGAGGCCGCGATCGCGTTGCAGCACCTGAATGTCGAAGTCCTGATACGCATCGAGCAGGGCGCGGGCGTCATCGCCGACACCGCCCGAGGTCAGCACGGCCAGGGCGCAACGGCGCAGCATCTCGTGCAGATCGGTACGACTGGCGTCGCGCAAGCGCGCAACCTCCTGCCGCGACAGCATGTCCAGACCGCTGCGCGCGACGATGGTGGTATTGACGGTCGGGGCTTTCGACATCGGAATCTCTGACAGGGCTGAAAACGGCCGACCATCCTAAGTGCAGCCGCAAGTGTCGACAAGCGGACCGGTCGATCGGAGGGCGGAAAAGACAAGGGCCGGCATGAGGCCGGCCCTTGCTGCAACGCTTTCGAACTAGTGCGACTAGAACTTGTAGCGGAAGCCGAGCTGCAGGGCCCAGCGCGAACTGCCGGTGAGGTCCGGACTCGGCAGCCGGCTGCCGCGCTGATCGGCCGCGGCCTCGTTGAAGGTGTAGACGTAGTTGCCGGTGGCCGGATTGACGCCGGCGAAACTGGCTACACCGCGACCGAACGGAAACTGCACCTCCTCGATCCGACCCCAGTCCTTGTTGATCAGGTTGCCGACATTGAGGATGTCGAGCCAGATCTCCGCCCGATCGCGACCAAAGAAGCCGCCAAGTTCCTGGCTGATGCGCAGATCAAAGTTGTGCAGGAAGCCGGCACGCTCGCCGCCGACCGGGGCGGTCCGGCCACGATACTGATCCAGGTTCGTATTCGCGGACACCCAGTCGAAGAAGGCCTGCTCCATTTCGGCGCCGCCGGTGAACTCGACATCGCCAGGTCCCAGCGGCATGTAGAACGGATCGTTGACGCGACCGTCACCGTTGGCATCATTGATGAAGCTGTAGGTGTAGGGACGCCCGGAGCGGCCCTCGTAGATCATGTTGAACGAGGTCCTGTTCTCGCCGAAGAAAAAGCCCTGCCAGCCGACGTTCGCCAGCACGCGATTGCGAATCTCGTAGATTGAGCGCTCGGAGCGATTCTCGTTCGGGTTCAAGCGGAACGAATTCGCCCAGTTCGACACCGCCTGGGAACTGGTCAGCGGATTGACCTCGGTCGCCTCGGTATAGGTGTAGGCCAAGGTGCCGAACAGGCCTTGCTCGCGCGGCGCAATTTGCTTGCTCACACTCAGTGTCGCCTGCTGGCCCCTGCCCTTGTTCGTCGGACGGGCAATGGTCACGTCGGTGAAACGACGGTCGCGATTGAACCGGTTCTGGCCACCGCCAAACTGCGAACCGGGACCGGAGTCCGCCGACTGCCAGTAGTGCATGCGGCCGTCGGGCAGGCGGCCGTTCGGATCACCCAGGTTCAAATGCTCGTAGTAGATGCCTTCCTTGACCTCGGTGATCAGCAGCTCGGCGCTGGCCACCAGACCCCACCACGGCAACTCGTGGTCGAGCGCGATGTTCGCCTTCCACACGGCTGGCTGATACAAGTCCGGATCGACGAAGTCGAGGGCGCCGCCGAGTTGCGGGTTGTTCGGATCGATGCGCTCGCCCGGCTGATTGTCCGGGTCAGGACTGAACTCAACGCCCGCACCGGTGTTGGACTGGAACACGCCCAGGGTCATGCCGCCGTTGTTCTGGAACGGGTTGGCCAACCAGACATTGGCGGCCTGGCCACCGAACAGGCCGAAGCCGGCGCGCAGCTGAGTCGGACGCTCGGTGTCGAAGGTGTAATTCAGGCCGAAGCGCGGCTGCACCAGGCGGTTGCCGTCGATCGTGGTGTCATTGCGCAGGCCGAAAGCCTCCAGTCCCAACGGATTGAAGGCCGGACGGTCATCGATCTTGGGTCGATCGACGCGAACGCCATAGTTCACCGTCAGGTTGTTGCTGACGAACCAGGTGTCCTGCAGGAACAGCGCCGTGTTCTGCATTTCAAACGCGGCGGCAATCGAATTCAGATCCCCATTCACGGGATACCGCAGCGAATAGAAGCCGGGAGTACCGTTGCGGAAGGCATCCAGGCCGTGGAACTCGTAGACACCGTAGACATCGCGACCGAACAGATTGAACACATCCAGACGGGTATGGTCGAAGCCGAACTTGATTTCATGATCGCCGACAAAATAGCTGGCGGAACCGAATACCGTGTCGGTGGTGTTGTCGATCAGATTGACGTGCCGGAACTGCTCGGAACCGATGAAGACCGAGTTTGCCGACGCGCAGTTGCCGGTCGGGCTGTTCAAGCACACGCGAATCTGCGGCAAGCGCGAGAACAGGTCCCACTCGGCGACCTGTTCGGCTCGGCTGACCTTGAACTCGGTCGAGAAATTGTCGCTCCAGTCGCTGTACAGCTGGCCGACATAACTTTCGAACGACTTCAGGCTGGTCTGCCAATGGCTCGACAGCGACAGGTTGTTGTTGTTGATGTTGCGCAGGAACGGCTCGGTCTGTTCGGTATTGTTGTAGCGGAAGCTGGCGCGGTGGTTCTCGTTGATGTTCCAGTCAACCTTGACCAGGACATCCTCGATGTCGAAAGTCAGCTTGCCGGGCAACTGGAAGCTGCCGGCATCAATGCCCCAGACGTC
>CAZFUH010000093.1:0-12544 GCA_964522235.1 uncultured Rhodanobacteraceae bacterium | reverse complement strand
TGAAAGGAGGTACCTACTTCCCGATCACGGTAAAAAAGCACTTGCGCGCACAGGATATCGCGCTTGAGAACCACCTGCCCTGCGTCTACCTGGTCGACTCCGGCGGTGCCTTCCTGCCCCTGCAGGACGAGGTCTTTCCGGATCGCGACCACTTCGGCCGGATCTTCTACAACCAGGCTCGATTGAGCGCGCGCAACATCCCCCAGATCGCCGTGGTCATGGGTTCATGCACGGCCGGTGGCGCCTATGTGCCGGCAATGAGCGACGAGACCGTGATCGTGCGCGAACAGGGCACGATCTTTCTCGGTGGGCCACCACTGGTGAAGGCGGCGACCGGCGAGGTCGTCGATGCCGAGACGCTTGGTGGCGCCGATGTCCATACCGCGGTCTCCGGAGTCGCCGACCACTTCGCCGAGAACGATCAGCATGCCCTGAGCATCGCCCGTGACATCGTCGCGCATTTGAACCGGCGCAAGCAATTGCCGGTCGCGATTCGGGTGCCGCGCGAGCCCCTGTTCGCCGCCGAAGAAATCTACGGCATCGTGCCACCGGACACCCGTCAGCCCTACGACGTGCGCGAGATCATTGCCCGAATCGTCGACGCCTCCGAATTGCACGAATTCAAGTCGCGCTACGGCAAGACCCTGGTCTGCGGCTTCGCGCATATTCACGGCTATCCGGTCGGCGTCATCGCCAACAACGGCATCCTGTTCGCCGAAAGTGCGCTCAAGGGTGCGCACTTCATCGAATTGTGCAACCAGCGCGACATCCCGCTGGTGTTCCTGCAGAACATCACTGGCTTCATGGTCGGACGCAAGTACGAGAATGCCGGTATCGCCAAGGATGGCGCGAAAATGGTCACCGCGGTCGCGTGCTCGCACGTACCCAAGTTCACCGTGCTGATCGGCGGCAGCTTCGGCGCCGGAAACTATGCGATGTGCGGACGTGGCTATCAGCCACGACTTCTTTGGATGTGGCCGAACGCACGGATCAGCGTCATGGGCGGCGAACAGGCCGCTGGCGTACTGGCGACCGTCAAACGCGACGGCATCGAAGCCGACGGCGACACCTGGTCAGCCGATGACGAGGAATCCTTCAAGGCGCCGATCCGGGAGCAATATGAGCGCCAAGGTCATCCGTACTACGCCAGTGCCCGGCTCTGGGACGACGGCGTCATCGACCCGGCGGATACCCGGCGCGTGCTCGGCCTGGCGCTGTCGGCGAGCTTCAACGCACCGATCGAGAAGGACCGTTTCGGCATCTTCAGGATGTGAACCCGATGACAACCAACGAACCTCTGCTTCCGCAGCCAACGACTTCGCCGTCCGACAGCGACGAGGCCGACCGGCGATGAACTCCGTCCATCTCGGCATTGACCAGGGCGTCGCAACCGTGACGCTTGCGCGTGCGCAGGTGCACAATGCGTTTGACGACGATCTGATCGCCGCGCTGACCCGGGCCTTCGAGGATCTGCAAGCACGTCGCGACGTCCGTGCCGTCGTGCTGACCGGCGAAGGCAGCTCGTTCTCGGCCGGCGCCGACCTGAACTGGATGCGGCGCATGGCCGCCGCCGGCGAGGACGAGAACCGCGCCGACGCGCTGCTACTGGCGACCCTGATGCGGCGACTGCGGGAATTGCCGAAGCCGACCATCGCCCGCGTCAACGGCCACGCCTTCGGTGGCGGCGTCGGTCTGGTCGCCTGCTGCGATATCGCGATTGCCGTCGAAGACGCCAAGTTCGGCCTGACCGAGGTTCGTCTCGGCCTGGTACCGGCGGCAATTTCGCCGCATGTCATCGATGCCATCGGTGGCCGCCAGGCGAGCCGATGGTTCCTGACCGGCGAGCGCTTTGATGCCGCGACGGCCCTGCGCATCGGCCTGATCCACGAAGTCGTCAGCGCCGAGCGCCTGGACGATGCCGTGCGAGCGCAGGTGCGGCAGCTTGTCAGCGCCGGTCCGATCGCAGTCACCGAAGCCAAGGCCCTGATTCGACGCCTGTCCGGGACGGCCGATGCGGCTGTCGTCGATGCCGGCAATGCCGCTCTGATCGCCCGGCTGCGGGTGTCGGCGGAAGGTCAGGAGGGTTTGACCGCCTTTCTCGACAAGCGCCCGCCCGGATGGACTTCATGATTCGGTTGCCATCCAAGCAGGATTACGGCGAGCGCCGCCCGACACCATTGACGGTATTTGCGAGACAGGACCTCAACCCATGTTCAAGCGCATCCTGATTGCCAATCGCGGCGAGATCGCCTGCCGCATCATCCGGACCTGCCGCCGCATGGGCATCCAGACCGTGGCCGTGTATTCCGAGGTTGATGCTGGTGCGCTACATGTCCGTCTCGCCGACCAGGCCGTGGCCATCGGTGGCAACCGCCCGGCCGACTCCTATCTGCGCGGCGATACGATCGTCGCAGCTGCCCGGACCACCGGTGCGCAAGCGGTCCATCCCGGTTATGGATTTCTGTCCGAGAACGCCGACTTCGCCAGCGCCCTGGAAGCCGCGGGCATCGTCTTCATCGGCCCGAATCGGACTGCAATCGAGGCCATGGGTTCGAAGGCCGAAGCCAAGACGCTGATGGAGAAGGCCGATGTCCCCCTGGTTCCGGGCTATCACGGCAGTGAGCAGGGCGATGACTATCTGGCTTCGCAGGCATGGCGTATCGGCTTTCCGCTGATGATCAAGGCCGCGGCCGGCGGCGGCGGCAAAGGCATGCGCATCGTCCGCGGCGAGAGCGACTTCGTGCCGGCGCTTGAGAGCGCCAAGCGCGAAGCGGCAGCGGCATTCGGCGATCAGCGCATGATCCTGGAGCGCTATATCGAAACCCCGCGCCACATCGAGTTCCAGATCTTCGGCGACCGCCACGGCCACATCGTGCACCTGGGCGAACGCGAATGCTCGGCGCAGCGCCGCTACCAGAAGGTGCTGGAAGAAACACCCTCGCCGTTCCTGAGCCCGGAGCGCCGGGCGGCGATGGCAGCCGCAGCCATCGCCGCTGCCCGCGCGGTCGACTACGTCGGCGCCGGCACGGTCGAATTCATCGTCGCCGCCGACGGCAGCTTCCACTTCATGGAAATGAACACACGCCTGCAGGTCGAGCATCCGGTCACCGAGATGGTCACCGGCCTGGACCTGGTCGAATGGCAACTGCGCGTTGCCGCCGACGAGCCGCTGCCGCTGAGCCAGGAGCAGATCCGCCACCAAGGTCACAGTATCGAACTGCGTCTGTATGCCGAAGACCCGGACCAGGGTTTTCTACCCGGTTCCGGTCGTCTGCATCGTCTCAATCTGCCGGCCGATGACGAGCCTCATGTCCGCATTGATGCCGGCGTCGAGCAAGGCGACGCCGTCAGCATCTTCTACGACCCAATGATCGCCAAGCTGATCGTCTGGGATCACGATCGTCCGGCGGCCCTGCGGCGCCTGACCGATGCCCTCGCAGACAGCGACATCGTCGGGCCGAAGTCGAACATTGCCTTCCTCGAACGCCTGCTCCGGCATCCATCCGTCGTCGACGCCAGCATCGATACCGGCTATCTGGATCGCCATCTTGAGCAGTTTCTCGACAAGGATCCAAGCCTGCCGGCGACCGCCATTCTCGCCGCAAGCCTGGCCGAACTGCTGATCGAAGAAGCCCGGGCTCGTGCGATTGCCGTCGACGGCAGCGATCCGTATTCGCCGTGGGCCAGCGCCGACGCCTGGCGTAGCGGCCACGCTGGTCGCCGCGCCCTCGCCTTTGAGTACGCAGGCGAGCGCATCGAGGTCAATGCCGAAGGCTGTGCCGGCCAGTACCGAATCCAGCACGACGACCGGCATTGGCGCATCCAGGCCGCCAGTCTTGACGACGGCTGGTTGCGCTGGCGTGACGATGAAGGCAGCCAGCGCCTGCGTGTGCGAGCCAGCGGCAGTGACTGGCTGGTTTTCATCGATGGCCGCCGTTATGCCGTTGGTGAACGCGCCGCCTATGCCTGGACTGCCAGCGAAGGCGAAAGCGGCGACCGTATTCTTGCGCCGATGCCCGGCCGCATCGTCGCGCTGCGCAAGGCAGTCGGTGACGAGATCGAAGCCAACGCTGAAATCCTGGTCATGGAAGCAATGAAGATGGAGTTGGCCCTGCGCGCGCCGCGCGCCGGACGTATTGCCGAACTGCGCGCGGTCGAAGGCGATTTTGTCGAGGCCGATGCCGTCCTGGTCGTACTCGAGCAGTGACGCAGAACGGTTGCCGACTGTTCATTGAAACGAATGGGTCGCACTGGGCTCGACGCTTAAAATGAGCACCACGTCACAGTTTTGTAAAGACGTCGCGTTGGCAATTATTGCCGCAAACACCTAGGATGCCCGCTGGCTGCGCCCAAATTGCGGCCGGCTGGTCAGCCGGCCCCGGTGCGCACCGATCTTGTTCACTGCACGAACTGGAGGGGGCTCCCGATGCGAAAGACAGGTTTGTTGCTGCTGGCTGCGATGTTGGTCGCGAGCCAGGCGTTCACCAGTGCATTGAGCACGGCGATTGCCGAACCAACCTCGACACCACCGTCGACCCGTACGCTGGGGTCCAGTTCGATGGCGCCGGAGATCGTCGCCACCCGCGGCGAGAGCCGCATCGAACCGACCGTACGGACCCCGGCCGCGGATTCGCAAGGGCGCCATCTGTATGTCGTCCAGTTCCAGGAGCCGTCGCTGGCCGCCTACCGCGGTGACATCGACGGCCTTGCAGCCACCAGCCCGCGCAGCACCGGAATGCGCAAGCTCGATGTTCGGACACCGGCGGCGCGCGCATATCGGGAGTTCCTCAGACAACGTCATCAAGAGCATATCGACCGAATCGAATCCGTGCTCGGCCGCAGCGTCGAACTCGGCTACCGGTATCTGAACGTTCTGAACGCCATCGCCGTGCGCCTGGAAGTCGATGAGGCTCGGCGAATCGCGCAACTGGACGTCGTGCGCGCCGTCTTCATCGATGAAGAGATGGATCTGGACACCGACGTCGGGCCCGGATGGATCGGCGCTCCGGCCTTCTGGAATGGTGACACCACCAGTGGCGCCGCGACCCGTGGTGAGGGCGTGATCGTTGGCATCATCGATTCCGGCGTTCAGCACGCGCATCCTTCATTTGCCGCTGTCGCCAGCGATGGTCACGTGCACATCAATCCCTATGGCACCGGAACCTTCGTCGGCGTCTGCGCAACGACGCCGGGCTTGTGCAACGACAAGCTGATCGGCTCGTATGTCTTCAATGGCAGTACGCCAGAAGACGAAAGCCAGCACGGCACCCATGTCGCATCGACCGCGATCGGCAACCCGGTGACCGCAACATTCCGAGGCCTGACTCTGGATATCAGTGGCGTCGCGCCGCGCGCCAATCTCATCAACTACAAGGTCTGCGCCCCCGGCTGCCCGCAAACCGCCAGCGCCGCCGCTGTCGACCAGGCGGTGAGCGACGGCACCGATGTTCTGAACTACTCGATCTCCGGCAGCGACAATCCTTGGGCCACGATCATCGACCTGGCGTTCCTGGATGGCAACGAAGCCGGCATCTCGATCGCGGTCTCGGCCGGCAACACCGGCCCCAATGCCGCGACCACGACCAAGACCGGTGCCTGGGTCGCCGGCTTCGGCAACTTCAGCCATGACCGCATCATCGGCAACCATGTCGACGCCGCCGACCTGACCGGACTGACCTCGGTGTTCGGCACTGGACCAGGCATCGCCAGCGATCTGAGCGCGCCGATTCTCGATGCCGCCATAGAAGCGCCGGACAATCCCTTGGCTTGCAATGCGTTTGCCGCCGACGCCTTCGATGGTTCCGTTGCCCTGATTCAGCGTGGCGGCTGCACGTTCGCGATCAAGGCCGGCAATGCCGCCGATGCCGGCGCCTTGTTCGTGCTGCTGTTCAACAATCAGGGCGGCCCGCCCACGGTTGCCGGTGGCCTCGAAAGCGCCACGATTCCGGTTGCAATGATCGACCTCGACGATGGCCTGGATCTGCAAGCGGCGATCGCCGGCAGCAGTGATCCACAAGCCACCATCTTTGCCGCTTCGAGTATCGACTACCGCGACAGCTGGGGCGACGTCACCGCCAACACCAGCGGCCGTGGTCCCAGTCAGTTCGACGTGCTGAAGCCGGACTTTGCCGCGCCCGGCAGCAATATTCTCGCCGCCGGCCTGGCCGCCAACGGCAATTTCGCAATGATCGGCGGCACCTCGATGGCGTCACCGCACGGCGCCGGCTCCGCGGCGCTGCTGATCGCCGAACATGGAAGCTGGTCGCCGGCGCAGGTGAAGTCGGCGATGGCGCTGACCGCGCGCAGCGATGGCCTGGTCAAGCAGGACGGTACGACACCGAGCGATCCTTTCGACCGCGGCTCGGGCATGATCGATCTCGCCGGCGCTGCCCGTGTCGGCTTTGTTCTCGACGAACAACACAGCAACTATGTCGCCGCCAATCCGGCCATTGGCGGCGATCCGCGAACCCTGAACCAGGCGAGCCTTCAGGATCGCCAGTGCCCGGGTAGTTGCACCTGGCAACGCACGATCACCAGTGTCCTGCCGACGGCCGAGACCTACGTTGTGACAACCGCGGCGCCAGCCGGCATGAGTGTCGATGTCGTACCGTCGAACTTCACGCTGGATCCGGGTGCGAGTCTTGAACTTTCGATCACCAGCGTCGTCGACACCCTGCCGATCGAAGTCTGGAACTTCGCCGAGGTGACAATCACGGCGCAGTCGCCCGAAGTACCGGTCATGCGCATGCCGCTGGCGATCCGAGGTACGACGCCGCCCTCGGCGCCGCAGATCGAGGTCGACCCGGAAAGTCTGGCGGCAACTGTCGATGCCGGCCAGAGCAGTGTCCAGTCGATCCAGATCACCAACCTGGGCGAACAGACCCTGGTCTGGAGCATCGGCTTCGGCGACGCCAACGATTCCAGCCCGCTGTCGGCCCTTGCGCCGAGACCGCTGGCGACCATCACCGGCGTCTCGGCCCCGGCGCCAGCTGCGACCGACGAAGACGCTGGTATCGACGTCTCCCTCAGTGAGCACGCCGTCGCCGAGCCGCGGCTACGCGGCCCGTCCCGACGTCAGGCCCTGTCTGCAGGCTTGCTGCTTGTTCCGACCTCGAACAACGGTGCCCAGCGCGTGCTTGCGTTCGACCCCATCAGCGGCGATCTGCTCGATGAAAACTTCATCACCTATGTCCGTCCCGATCCCAACAGCAATCTGGCAACCCCCAAGCACATCATCCTGAATGCGGCCCAGGACGGTTTTCTGATCGTCGATCAGTTGCGCCATGTCGTCAGTGCCTACGATCTGGACGGCGAACATCTGGGCGTGTTCGCCCCTGCCGGCGGCGCCGACACCTCGATTGCACAGAACATGCGCAGCATCGTCTATTCACCCGAAGGCACCTTGCTGGCGTCGGTCGCTGCCGGCGCCAATGCCCATGCCGTGGCTGAATTCGACAGCAACGGGACGTATCTGGGCAACTACATCGGCAACGGCGCCAATGGTCTGGCCAATCCGTGGGACATCGTGTTCCGGGACGACGATATGCTGGTCTCGGTCTCGTTGACCGGTGCTGCCGGCCTGACCACCAGCATCTTCCGGTTCGACACGGACGGCAGCCCGGCCGGCACCTTCGCCGACAACGTCCGTTTCACTCAGCAACTGAGCGAAACCGCCGGCGGCACGATCCTCGCCGCGCACTCGTTCACCACCACCGGTGCGCCACCGGTCGGCATCCTGGAGTTCGACAGCAACGGCAACCTGATCGCCACCTTGCCGTTCGACAGCCCGCGCGGAGTGATCGAGCTCGGCAACGGCCATCTGCTGGTCAGCAACGGCTCGGGAGTTCACGAGATCGACCGCGACGGCAACCTGGTCGAAACCAAGATCTCCGGCGTCAGCGGCCAGCACATCTCCCGGGTCAAGCTCGGCGGCGGTGGTGGCTGTGACGGCAGCGCGCCGACCTGGATTGACGTTGATCCGGACAACGGCAGCACCCTCGGCGGCAACTCGACGACGGTCGAGGTCACGCTGGACAGCACTGGCCTGGCTTCCGGCAGCTACAGCGCGCAGTTGTGCATCGAAAGCAACGACCCGGCGCAGCCGGTGCTGCTGGTGCCGGTGCAGCTGACTGTAGTTGCCGCCGGCGAAGGCGACACCGACCTCGGCATGAACCTGTTCGGCACGCCGGGCACGGTGTCTGCGGGAGGTGAAGTGCGGATGCTCGCCACCGTTGCCAACTTCGGTCCGGCAACGGCCACCGATGTCATCGTCGATCTGATTCTGCCGCCCGAATTCGACTTCATCCATGGCCGGCGAATCGCCGGCGCCGGCGATTGGCAGTGCTCCGTGAACGACGATCTGGTTGTCTGCGAACTCGTCGCCGGCACCCTGCCGGTCGGCAGTGTCGCCGCCGTTCTGGAGATCCTGGTCGGCGTTGATATCGAGGCCGCCGACGGCGAGGTCGATACTCAAGCCATGGTCAGCTCGGCCGACAACGACGACCCGAATCCGGGCAACAACACGGCCGTCGCCACTACCACGATTGTCGCCGGCTCGGTCGACATGATCTTCAGCAACGATTTCGAGTGCGCCGCAGGTCTACCCGATTGCCCGAAGCGCGGCACCAGGGATCCTGCGCCGGTTGGCTGGGTATCGAGCCGATAGCCGGCGAGCTCGCCATGGTGGAGGGGCCGGGTCAATCCCGGCTCCTGACCCGGCGTTTGCAGTCGACCCGCAGATCGCGATCAAAACGCCGGTCTGCGGCAGCAACCAGCAGCCGGTGTCACCAGGGCAGCTCGCTGCCGTTGGCATGCCAGAACGTGCCGGTCTGGGCCAAGGTCAGCGTGTCCAGCCGTTCGATCAGCTGCGCGGCCGCATGTTCGGGGGAAACCTCCCCCTTTCCGCCGACCATATCGGTTGCGACATAGCCTGGATGGAGCAGGAATACGGCGATGCCGAACGGCTCCAGATCAAGAGCGAGCGAGCGCCCGATCGCGTTGACGGCGGCCTTTGACGCTCGATAGCCGTAGTAGCCGCCGGAACCATTGTCGGCCATCGAACCCATGCGACTGGTGATGATGCCGATCTTGGCGCCATCGGTCAGCCGTTCCCGCAAGGCTTGCGCAACCCGCAGTGGAGCGAGCGCGTTGACCTCGAACTGCCTGCGCATGTCCTCGAAGCCTGCCTCATCGATGGAACCGAACGCGTCTCTGGCAAGGATGCCGGCATTGAGCAGCAAGCGATCGATGCGAGCGCCATTCAGACGCTGCGCCAATGCCGCCAGCGCTGCGTCGTCTGAGACGTCGATTCCAACCTCGACCTGGACGCCGCTGGCATCCAGTTCGGCGCTGCGCGTGCGGCAGACGCCGATGACGCGCGCACCACGAACCTGGAAATGCCGCGCCAGCGCCAGACCAATGCCGCGATTGGCCCCGGTGATGAGGACGGTTTGCATGCTGACTGCACTCTCCTGCGTTCGACGATCGGGTGCGGCTTGTCAGTTGACCACAAAGCTCACGCGCAGGTTGACGCGCCATTCGGTGATCTTGCCGCCAGGGTCGGTGACGACCTTGATCTCGTTCACCCATGCACCCTTGATATCCTTCACGGTCTCGGCACATTTGTTCAGTCCGGACTGGACGGCGTGTTCGACACTCTCGGATGAAGAGGCTGTGATCTCGATGACTTTGGCAATTGACATGTCGGGTCTCCAGGCGTTGATGGATTCTCGCTGCATCGCGAGTTCGACCTAATCTACGCCGATGCAGTCGCAAATACAGCCGATCGGGTGCGGAGCTTCAGCTAGTGTAGTGTTTCGCGTTTTGCTGCGGCGACGCGACTGCTTGGCTGCAGCCCGATCGCGCAAACCATCTTGCAATCCAGGTGGTGCCGCTCGCCGCTGGCGACAAAAACCTATGGTGTCGATGCCGCTGAGCTGTTGAAGCTGGCCAGATCAGGAATCCATTCTGGCGCGACACGATTCTGGTTCTTGGCGTCCAATTTGTCGCCGGCGACGGTAGCCGCGCGTTGGATCGCCTTGTGCGGGATGCGCCACAGTTCTGATGTCGAATAATAGGTCGGACCTCGGGCGAAGCGCGCGTGGCCGCTCTTGGCAGCTTCCGGAATCGGCAACCGATCCTGGCCGCGGGTGACGTGCAATGGTGTCCACAGACCTTCGCGGGCGTCGGTCGACAGGCACAGGAAATAGTGTTCCGCGGTCACGACCTCGTCGCTCGCGGCGGTATGGCTGGCGCCGAATTTCAGCAGTTCTTCGGGATACAGGTACAGCGCGAGTCCGCGGTTGTAGACAAGGGCCATGAGGGACTCCAAGCGTGGCGCGTCAATTGCGACGCCCGTCATCGTAGCGCGAATCGGACCGGTGTTTCGCCCTCGATCAATTCTGTCGCCCCGCCCTGCAGCAGCTGGGCGGAAGAATCGACGCTCAGCGCTCGCGGTAGTACATGCGCATGGCGATCGGCGCAAAGATCGCGGTGATCGCGGCCGAGGCCAGCACTACCCAGAGAACGTCACCCGTGGTGACGCCGCCGTGCATCAGACCGCGCGACGCAGTCGCCAGATGACTGACCGGATTCAATGCGACGACGGTCTGCATCCAGCCAGGCATCGTCGCCGGGTCGACGAAGATGTTGCTGATGAAGGTCAGCGGAAACAGGAACAGGAAGCTGGTGGTCATTACCGATTCGGGAGTGCGCACCAGCATGCCGACGATGATCCACAGCCAGGACACGGCCGACGCAAATACCAGCATCAGCAATACCGCGAGAACGACGCCGAGCCAGCCGGCTTCCGGCCGGAAGCCGAGAACAAGACCGACGATCAGCACTACGGCGGCGGCCAGCGCATAGCGGACGAGGTCACCGATCAGCGCGCCGACGATCGGCGCCGGCTGCCAGATTGGCAGGGAGCGAAAGCGGTCGAACAGCCCCTTGGTGATGTCGGTGTTGATTCCGACCCCGGTATAGACGGTAAGAAATATCATGGTCTGCACGACGATACCCGGCAGCAGGTACTGAAGGTACGCCTCGGTTGACCCCGCCAGTGCACCGCCGAACAGGTAGGTGAACATCAGCGTCATCATGATCGGAAAGACGGTGACGTCGAACAGCTGAAACGGCACATGCTTGATCTTCAGCATCGCGCGCCAGGCCAGCGTCAGCGACGCGGCGACCGCGCTCGAAGCAGCCGGGCGCTGCTCGCGCGACAGGGCGCTGTGCAGGATCGACTCGTTCATGCCGCTGCCTCCTCGGTCTGGTCTTCGGCGGGCCGGCCGGTGAGCGCAAAAAACACGTCATCCAGGCTCGGTTGCGCCAGCGAGAATTCGGCCACGGTCAGGCCGCTTCCGGCCAGCGCGGCGAGCGCCTGCGGCACCAGTTCATCATGGGTTACCTTGGCCGCAAGCGAGTCCGGGTCGCCGCCGTCATGAACCTCGCCGAACACCTGCCGCAACAGTGACTCGGCATCGGATCGCCGATCGGGATCACCCAGACGCACGTGCAGGGTACGAGCGCCGATCGATTGCTTGAGCTCACGGCTGGTACCCTCGGCGATCAACCGGCCGTGGTCGATTACCGCGAGCCGATCGGCGAGGCGGTCGGCCTCTTCCAGATACTGCGTGGTCAGCAATACGGTGGTGCCGTCGGCGGCAATCGCACGGACGATGTCCCAGACCTGGTTGCGGCTGCGTGGATCCAGTCCGGTGGTCGGTTCGTCGAGAAACAGCAATTCGCTGGTCAGCACCAGGCTGGCTGCGATGTCGAGACGTCGGCGCATGCCACCGGAGTAGGTGCGCACCTGCCGGGCAGCGGCTTCAGCCAGGTTGAAGGCCTCGAGCAGCTCACGCGCCCGTGCTCTTGCACCACGCCAGGAGAAGCCCAGCAATCGCGCAACCAGCACCAGGTTCTCGTGCCCGGTCAGATCCTCGTCGACGGACGCGAACTGCCCCGTCAAGCTGACCTTGGCTCGAACCTGACCGGCTTCCGTGACCACGTCGTGTCCGAGCACGCGCGCACTGCCGCCATCGGGCCGGATCAGGGTCGCGAGCATGCGGATAGTCGTGGTCTTGCCGGCGCCATTTGGACCGAGCAAACCATAGACGGCGCCCCGACTGACCGACAAGTCGATGCCGTTCACCGCCCGGGTGCTGCCATAGTTCTTGAGCAAGCCGCTGGTTTCGATGGCCGGGGTCATGCCGGTTGTTCCTTCAGATCAGTTCGATTGTGGTCGTACGGGCTTGCGCCATTTCGACATCGACGCCTCGGCAATGGCTGAATACCGGTATCGCCGACGCCGTCGATGACCACGCGGCCATCGTTCGCACACTTCTGGCCGAGCATCGCCTAGTCAGCTGCCGCACTATCGTGCCGCGTGAAACGGAGTTCACGTCAGGACGCATCCAATCCCATTGCAACCGGAGCTCTTCGGCCGATGCCCGCGAGCACAAGTGTCCTGAACACAGCCGCCACCCCGTCACCGCCCACCGATGCCGCTCGCACCATCAATGTTCGCGGCGGGCTCGCTAGCTGC
>CAZFUH010000092.1:0-12581 GCA_964522235.1 uncultured Rhodanobacteraceae bacterium | reverse complement strand
CCCGCCCTCGGATGACCGCTCCATCCTACCGCGAGCGGTCCCGGCACGGGCACTACGCCTCAGTCCGAGCCGGACGTCGTCGTCGGTGTATTGCCGTCGTTGCCAGCAGCGGTGTTGCGCAGCGTCGGGTCGACCGCCGACGCAAAACCCAGCGTGTCGGCCCAGAACAACGAGCCGAGGTCGGCGATCAGGCGTGACTCGCCGTTCAACAGCACGACCAGGCCGGTGCCACGGCTGCGCGAATAGCTGATGTCGGCGACGAAGCCCTGGACCCAGCCACTGTGGGTAACGATCGCCTCGTCGCCGACCGAGTAGATGCGCCAGCCCAGGCCGTAGTGTGCGTCGCTGAGCAAGCCGGTCCAGCCGCGGCGGCGCAGCTCGCGTGGCGTCGACACGCGCCTGCGGGTCAGCTCATCGACGTGTGCCGGCGTTACCACGTCGGGTTGCGCGCCCATCTGTGCAAGCAGCCAGCGCGCGAGGTCGTTGGCGCTGGCATTGATCCCGGCCGCCGGTGCGACCTGGTAGTAGCCCGGCGCGACATCGACCGCCCGCCACAGACCCTGACGGCGAATGTGCGGCGCGGCGCGATCCTCGGCGGCGAGATAGGCATCGAGGCCGACCGAAGTCCGGCTCAGCGCCAGTGGTTGGAACAGGCGCTCGCGCAGCAAGGCCTCGTAGTTCGTGCCGCCAGCGCGCTCGTAGGCCGGCTCGACCAACGAGAACAGAATATTCTGGTAGGTGTAGCAGCCCCCGGTCGCGCACACCGGTTCGAGCCGGGCAAACTGCGGCAGGATCCGCGCCAGCGGCACGCCGTCTTCGAGCAGGTTGTCGTAGGCGTTCGGAACGATGCCAGTCGACTGTCCAAGCAGGTGCTGCACCTGCAGGCGCTCGGCCTGACCCGGCCGCTTCAACCGGAAGCCGGATACGAAGCCGGTGACGGCATCGTCCCAGCGCAGCCGGCCCTCACCCGCGAGCATCGCACCGAGCTGGGCCGCGAAGGTCTTCGACACCGATGCAATCCGGAACACCGTGTCGGGCGTCACCGGCGCAAGCTCGCCGAGCCGGCGCACGCCATAACCGCCACTTTCGACGACCTCGCCGTCACGGACGATGGCATAGGCACCGCCGGGGACTCCGGCCTCGCCGAGCAGGCGCGCGAACGTCGCCGCAAACGGCTCCGGCGCCTCCGGAACAACATGGGCGTGAGCGCAGCTGAGGAACACGGCGGCTGTCAGCCACCAGGCGATTGCATGTCGCAGCATCGGCGTGGAATCGAATGACGAGGAGGGATTGGCTCGGATTGTACGCACGATCCTCGCGCACACCAGTCCGTCCACCGCGTGATTGCACCGATACACGGCACGGCAGCCGCTCAGGCTCCTGGGGGCCTGCGCGCCCTACGACTACATCTGCCGGAACAGGTGCAGATAGCTGCGGCTGACCGGCAGCGTCTCGCTGCGGCCTTTCAGATGGATGCAGGCGGTCTCGTTGTCGGCGCGGACGACATGGCTGACGGCATGCAGGTTCACCACCACCGAGCGATGCACCTGGACAAACCGCGCCGGATCGAGCTGGGCCAGCAGTTCCTTCAAGGGCGTTCGCACCAGGGCCTCGCCGGCCTGCCCGGCATCGCCGCGCCAGGCGATGCGGGTGTACTTTTCGTCCGACCGCAGGTAGTCGACGTCGTCGACCGGAATCAGGCGCAAGGTGCTGCCGATCGAGGCATGAATCCAGCGCAGGCGCTCCGGTTCGTCGCGCCGCTGCAATCGCTCCGCCAGCCGATCGAGCCATGCCTCAGTGTCGGCTGCCGGCGCGGCAAAGCGCAGCCGCTCCTGCACCCGCTCCACGGTCTCGATCAGCCGCGCTGGATCGACCGGCTTGACCAGGTAGTCGAGCACACCGTGTTCGAACGCCTGCACCGCATAGGAATCGAATGCGGTGACAAACACCAGCTGCGCGCGGCGTCCGATCCGGCGCGCAGCATCGATCCCGGACAGGCCCGGCATCTGCACGTCGAGAAAGCACACGTCCGGCCGCTGCGCCTCGAACAGCGCCACCGCCTCGCGACCATTGCGGGCTTGCGCGACAACGTCCAGTTCCGGCCAGGCCTCGGCGAGCTGACGGAACAAGGCTTGGCGCAGTAGCGGCTCGTCGTCGGCGATCAACGCGGTTGGCCGGCGACTGTTCATTGCACGCCGGTCTCGGCAGGAAAATCGACTTCGGCGACGACGCCGTGCGGCACTTGAGCGCTCAGCCGCAACTGGGCATCGCCGGCAAATGTCAGCGCCAGTCGTTCGCGCAATGCTGACAGCCCGGTGCCAAGCCCGGCACTGCCGGGACGAATGCCGACACCGGTGTCGGCGACCTCGATTCGGCAGCGGCCACTGCGCAGCACGACACGCACGTCGATGCGACCGCCGTCCTCGCTCGGATCGATGCCGTGACGCACGGCGTTCTCGACCAGGCTCAGTACCGTCAGCGGCGGACAGCGCAGCGACCGCGTCGCGTCGTCGATCTGCAACGCGAACGACAGCCGGTCCGGCATGCGCATGCGCATCAGCTCCAGGTAGGCGCGGACCAGTTCCAGTTCCCGGCCAAGCGTGGTCACCGGCTCGTCCAGACGCGGCACTGCGGCACGCAGATAGGCGATCAGATGCCCGAGCACCACCGGTGCCTGCGCCGAACCGGACTCGACCAGCTCACGGACATTGGCCAGCGTATTGAACAGAAAATGCGGCTGCACCTGCGCATGCAGCAGTCGGTGGCGGGCTTCGAGCGCGACCCTTTCCAGCTCACCGCGCTCGCGCTCAAACGCATGCGCCTGCTCGCGCACCAGGGCGTCGCGTCCGCGCAGCAGGGCCGACATCGCGATCCACGGTGCGACCAGGACGCCGGTCACCGAGAGCAGCAGGAACCCGCCGAGCCGATCCTGCACCTGCCAGAACGGTGGTTCGCCGGTCGGCGTCGACAGGGTCCAGAACAGGTACATCGTCCCTGGTATTGCCGCCGCCACGGACAGCACCTGAAGGACCCAGCGCGCCAGCCACGACGGCAGACGCCGCGGCCACTCTTCGAAGACTCCGAATACGATCAGGGCAGCGAGACTGGCCGTGTAGGTACGCGTCAGCAGCGACGGCAGCGAACTCTGCCACGGCAGGCTGAGCAGCGCCGACCAAAGCGTACCGGCGAACAGGGCCACGAGCAGGCGCCGGCGCCCGAACAAATGGGCGAGCTTCTCAGCCATCGAAGGCGCGATCGAAACCATGCTGCGGCGATGGTAGCGCGTCGGCCGTGCTCAGTTTCCCGGCACGGAACGGGCCAGACGCATGCGCAGCATCCAGTACAGCATCAGTCCGGCGACCAGCAGCACCGGTAGGGCGAGCAGCAGCGGATGTCGCAGCGGCTCCGGAAACAGCGGCGCCTGGCCGAGAAAGAAAGCCGCGGCCGCGAGCAACAGGGCAGCGCACATGCGCCATAAATGCCGCATGAGAAGGTAGCGTCGCGACCTCGCAGGCCCGAATGCCACCCGGGAATCGCCAGTTGCGGCGAGCATGGCGACAATGCCGAACGCGAATGCCGGGGCCGGTGGAAGGCCATCGATTCGACCATCGTCGCTGGCAACGCCCGCCATCCCGAGCGCGATGCCGGCAGAACCGATCGCCACGGCGGTCAGCAAGCCGGCAACGATGACCGGGTCGTACGGTCGCGGCGACCGCCGCACGGTCAGCCATGCGGTCGCCACGAGATAGAACGTCAACGACCCGGCGAGCACCGATACCGGCGACGATTCCGATAGCGCGATGGCCGCGCCGGTTGCCGACATCACCAGCATCGCAACGACGAACAAGGTGCCGCTGCGCCTGTGCAACCGGCCGCCCTTGCCAGCGTATAGCGCGAACGCGCCGGCGAGCAGGCCGAGCGTGCCGCCGAGAATGTGCAGGCTTAGCGCCATGTTCGACGTCCTGCGTTCGTACCCGTACTGTGTCGACGAAGCCGTTCAATGACCACACCGAATCCGGGCCACAGCAGCCGATGCCAAAGAGCTGACCAGACCGCCACCACGGCGCCGACGATCGCTGGCAGCACGGCGCCGAAGGTGATCATCATTCCCAGCACGAAACCGAACACATATTCGACCCGATACAAGGGCAGGACAATGGCGAGAAGGCAGGCGCCGAGCATCTGGTAGCGCGACACCACGTCGTAGCCGAATTCGAACGCCGCTGCCAGCACCGCACCGAAGACGATCGCCGCCACCAGGCGGACGATCGCCTTTCGGTCGCGGGCGACAGCCGTTCCGGATTCTGTCCAGATTCGCCCGGATGTCCACCACGCCAGCAGCGGCACGAGCAGGATCGCCCAGGCATTCGACACCGCCGGCATGTCCGCGCGGTGCAGTACGTGATGGCTGACGATGCCGCCATGAAAATACTGCCAGACCAGAAGAATCAGAACAGTCGCAGCCGCCAGCGCGGCAAAGCTGATACGTAGACGCATTCGGGTTCGCAGGTGCATATCATCGCTCGTGAACTGTCGGGGGGCACCGCTCGGTGACGATGTCCGGCGCCAGTCTGACCCGGCCAGCCGACCGGTACACCCCCGAGGCGACGAACGACCGCATCAGCCGGACGAACTGCGCCGGCAGCGGACGGGATGTTGCGAAGCGAATCGGAAAGATCCGGTCTGGGAGCCGGGACGGCCGAAGCCGATCGGGCTCCTGGCGACTTTTCCCGCTGCGCTCAGGCGATGCCGGCAGAGCGCATTTCCCGGATCTCACGCCGCGGCGGGGCACCGAACAGGCGCTTGTAGTCGCGGCTGAACTGCGATGGGCTCTCATAGCCGACACGGTGGCCGGCAGTGGCGGCCTCGACGCTCTCGGCCAGCATCAGCCGACGTGCCTCGTACAGTCGCAATTGCTTCTGGAACTGCAATGGCGACATCGCAGTCACCGCTTTGAAGCGGTGGTGCAGGCTGGACGGACTCATGTGCGCAGCAGCGGCCAGTTCATCAATGCGCAGTGGCTCGGTGTACCGGCGCTTGAGCAGGTCGATCGCCGCGGCGATACGCCGACCCTGGCTGTCGGCCAGGGCCTGTTCGCGCAACAGCGGCCCCAGCGGTCCGCTGAGCACGCGGTAGTAGATCTCGCGCAGAACCAGCGGCGCCAACACCGGCGCATCCTTGGGCATGGCGAGCAAACGCAAAAGGCGGTGCACGGCGTCGAGCAGATCGCCGGTCACCGGCGCAACAAGGATGCCGGATGTCGCTGTCGCGGTCCGAGTAGCGTTTCCGGCGGCGAACAGAAGATCACCGATCTCGTGCAGGTCGACGTCGATGCGCACACACAGATAGGGCCGCTCCGGCGTCGCGTCGAGAATCTCGCCGCGCACCGGCAAGGTCACCGAGGTGATCAGAAAATGCAGTGGGTCGTACTGGAACACCTGCGCACCAAGGCTCAGGCGCTTGCGTCCCTGCACCGCGACGCACAGGCCCGGCTGGTAAACGCTGGACAGGCGAGACTGCGGCGTGCTCATGCGGATCAGGCGCAGGGATTCGATCGCGGTCGCGTGCAGGCCGTCGCCATCGCTGTATCGGGCAACCAGCTCGATCATCTCAGCCTGACGGGCAACGGCGACGCGATCGTCCGCGATCGACTCGGAGTCGGCTGGGCGAACGGGGTCGGGGGCGAGGTTCGACATGCAGCGATTATGCCCTTCTGGTTCCGCGACAGCCGGCGCACAGGGCTGCAGATTGCAGGATCGGGCAAGAACCGGCGAGCATTCGGCTAACGGCGGCGGCGACGCAGCGGCTAGCCTGACGCTCCATTGCCACCACGGAGTCAACGCTATGGATCCACGCATTCCGCACCGCCGCCTGGGCGGACTCGAGGTCTCGGCGATCGGCCTGGGCTGCATGGGCATGTCGGATTTCTACGGACCGGCCGACGATACCGCGTCGCTGAAGGTCCTGCATCACGCCGTCGACATCGGCGTGAACTTTCTTGATACCGCCGACATGTACGGCATCAATGGCGGCAACGAGCGTCTGCTCGCCCGACTGCTGCGCGAGCGCCGCGACGAGGTCGTGCTGGCGACCAAGTTCGGCAATGTCCGGGCAGCGGACGGCGCATTCCTCGGCATCGACGGCCGCCCGGAGTACGTACACCGGGCCTGCGATGCCAGTCTGGCGCGGCTGGGTGTCGAGCACATCGACCTGTACTACCAGCACCGCGTCGACCCGCAGGTGGCGATCGAGGAAACCGTCGGCGCCATGGCCGAGCTGGTCGCGGCCGGCAAGGTGCGGCATCTTGGTCTTTCCGAGGCCGCTGGTGCCAGCGTACGCCGTGCCGCCGCCGTGCATCCGATCGCGGCACTGCAAAGCGAGTACTCGCTATGGACGCGCGACATCGAGAACGACGCCCTGCCGGCGTGTCGTGAGCTCGGCATCGGCCTGGTCGCCTACAGCCCGCTCGGCCGTGGCTTTCTGACCGGTGCGATTCGCACGCCGGACCAGCTCGATGCCAGTGACTGGCGGCGCCAGAACCCACGCTTCCGCGACGAAAATCTGGAGGTCAACCTGCACCTGCTCGCGGCGATCACCGAGCTGGCGCGGGCGCACACCTGCACGCCGGCCCAGCTCGCCCTCGCCTGGCTGCTGCAGCAAGGGTCCGACATCGTGCCGATTCCCGGTACGCGCAGGATCGAACGTCTGGACGAGAACGTCGCCGCCACCAACATCGCCCTGGATGCCGGCGATCTGGCGCGCATCGACGCGCTGCTGCGCGCTCATCCGGTGGCCGGCAACCGCTACCCGGACGCCAATATGGCGGCCCTGAACCGTTGAGGAGAAGCACATGCTCGCGATCGAAGACAAGGTGGTCGCAATCACCGGTGCCAGCAGCGGCATCGGCGAGGCGACTGCCGTCCTGCTCGCCCGACAAGGTGCCAGACTGCTGCTCGGCGCCCGTCGTGAAGAGCGCCTGGTCGCCCTGGTCGAACGCATCCGCGGCGACGGCGGCAGCGCCGACCATCAGGTACTGGACGTGACCCGGCGTGAGTCGATGACCGCCTTCGTGCAGCAGGCCTTGCATCTGCACGGCCGACTCGACGTGCTCGTCGGCAATGCCGGGGTGATGCCATTGTCGCCCTTGGCCGCTGGTCGCATCGACGAGTGGGAACGGATGATCGACGTCAACGTCAAAGGCGTGCTGTACGGCATCGCCGCCGCCCTGCCGGTGATGCTGGCTCAGGGCGGCGGGCAGTTCGTGCACGTCTCGTCGGTCGCTGGCCGCAAGGTGTTCCCGACCGCTGCCGTGTACTGCGGCAGCAAGTTTGCGGTGCACGCGATCTCGGAGGGCCTGCGCGAAGAGGCCGGTCGCGACATCCGAGTCTGCACGATCGCACCGGGCGGAACCGAGTCCGAGTTGACCGAGGGCATCGGCGTGCCGGAGATACGCCAGCATCTCGACGCCGCCTTTCCCGAGCGGCTGCCGGCCGAAGCCATTGCCCGCGCGATCGCCTTCGCAATCGCTCAGCCGGACGGCGTCGACGTCAATGAGATCGTCGTGCGGCCGACTTCGCAGGCATTCTGAGCCGCGAACGAAGGCGCCGCCGCGGATTCGCGGCGGCGCCAGCAGCCCCAACGAGGCGGTTTGGGCTCAGCGGCCGGCCTCGAGCGCGGCGATGCGCTCTGGGATCGGCGGATGGCTCATGAACAGGCGCTTGAAGCCCTCGGCCATATGACCACTGATGCCGAACGCCTGCACTTCCTTCGGCAAGGTCGACTCGCCGTGGTTGCCGGCCAGACGGCGCAGAGCATTGGCCATCTTCTCGCGGCTGGACAGGCGGGCGCCGCCAGCATCGGCCCGGAACTCGCGATAGCGCGAAAACCACATCGCAATCATCGAGGCCAGGATGCCGAGGATGACCTGCAACACGATCACCGTGACGAAATAGCCGATGCCGGGGCCGCGGTCGTTCTTGAACACGACCTGGTCGATGATTCGGCCGAGCACCCGTGACAACACGATCACGAAGGTGTTCAGCACCCCTTGCAGCAGGGCCATCGTGACCATGTCGCCGTTGGCGACATGGGCGACCTCGTGGCCGAGCACGGCCTCGACCTCGTCGCGATTCATCTGCTGCAGCAGACCGGTACTGACCGCAACCAGGGCATTGTTGCGACTCATGCCCGTTGCAAATGCGTTCATCTCCGGCGCTTCATAGATCGCGACCTCGGGCATGCCGATGCCGGCCGCCTTGGCCTGACGGTGTACGGTGCTGACCAGCCAGGCCTCGGCTTCGCCGCGCGGACGCTGCGGGTCGATGACCTGGGCGCCGGTCGAGCGTTTGGCGATCCATTTCGACATCGCCAGCGAGATGAAGGCGCCGCCGAAGCCGAGCACCGCTGCGAAGATCAGCAAGGCGTAGAAATCCTGGCCAGTGGAGGCCATGTAGACATCGACGCCGAGCAGTCTGCAGACGATCGTCAGCACCAGCAGCACGGCAATATTGGTGGCAAGGAAGAGCGCAACGCGCTTCATGGCTAGAATCTCTCCAGGTTGGGGTCCGACCGTGCCAGACAGTCGGCACGCACTGCGATTATATGTGGGGCGGGTGACGGTTCCACACAAGAGCGATCATGCCGCCGCAAGTTTCTGTTTATCAACCATATCGGGGCCGGTTCGCACCATCGCCGACCGGCGATCTGCATTTTGGCTCCCTGCTGGCCGCGGTCGGCAGCTGGTTGCGCGCGCGCAGCCGGAACGGCGCCTGGCTGGTCCGGATCGAGGATCTCGACCCGCCGCGCGAGATCGCCGGCGCCAGCGCCCGCATCCTCGACACCTTGACGGCGTTCGGGCTGGATTCGGACGAACCGGTGCGCTTCCAGCACGCTCGCAGCGCCGCCTATCAGCAGGCCCTGGCGCAACTGATCGAAGCCGGCCACGCGTTTCCCTGCCACTGCTCGCGCCGCGATCTGCAACTGCGCGGCGGACACCACGGCCGCTGCCGGCCGGAGAGCGGCAGCAAACGGGCGCCGGCCTGGCGCATGCTGGTTCCCGAGGGTGCGATCGAATTCGACGACGCGATCCAGGGCCGCCAGAGTCAGGACTTGTACACGACCGTCGGCGATTTCGTTCTCCGGCGCGCCGACGGCTTGTGGGCCTACCAGATTGCCGTCGTCGTCGACGATGCCGATCAGGGCATCACCGAGATCGTCCGTGGCGCCGACCTGATCGACTCGACGCCGCGGCAGATCCTGCTGCAGCGGGCGCTGGCCCTGCCGACGCCAGGCTATGCCCATCTACCGGTCGTGCATGGCGAGGACGGGCAGAAGCTGTCGAAGCAGACGTTCGCAACCCCGGTCGACCGTGATGATCCGGTTCCGGCATTGCGTCACGCCCTGGCTGTGCTCGGCATCGGTCGCGAGCGACTGCCGAGCGGCGGCACCTGCCAACAGCTGCTGCTTGCCGCGGTCGACGCCTTCGACCTGGCGCGGATTCCGGCGACGCCGATTCTCCGCAGTGCAACATGGCAAGCGATGATGAACGGCTAGACTGGCGCCGCAGTCGCACACTCTTCGCCATCATTCCCAAACAGGAGGTACTCCCATGACGTCTCGCGTGGCACTGGTCACCGGCGGCACCGGCGGAATCGGCACGGCAATCTGCGAAAAGCTCGCCAGCCGCGGCCACAAGGTCATCACCAACTACCGCAACGAGAACAAGGCCCGCGATTGGCAGCAACAGATGAAGGCCCGAGGTCATGTCATCGACATCGTCGCCGGCGACGTCGGCGACCCGGCATCGGCAGCCGAGATGGGCAAGCAGATCGCCGCCAAGCACGGCGGTGTCGACATCCTGGTCAACAATGCCGGCATCACTCGCGACACTACCTTCCACCGGATGAGCGCCGAGCAGTGGCAGGAGGTCATCACGACCAACCTGAACTCCTGCTTCAACGTCACCCGGCAGTTCATCGAGGGCATGCGCGAGCGCAAATGGGGGCGAATCGTGCAGATCAGCTCGATCAATGGCCAGAAGGGCCAGTACGGCCAGGCCAATTACGCCGCAGCCAAGGCCGGAATGCACGGTTTTACGATCTCGCTGGCACAGGAAAACGCCAAGCTCGGCATCACCGTCAACACGGTCTCGCCCGGCTATGTCGCGACCGACATGGTGATGGCCGTGCCGGAAGAGGTGCGCGCGAAGATCGTCGCCCAGATTCCAGTCGGCCGGCTCGGCAATCCGGACGAGATCGCCTATGCCGTCGATTTCCTGGCCGCGGACGAGGCGGCGTGGATCACCGGCATGAACCTGGCGATCAACGGCGGCCACTACATGGGCTGGTAGCCGGGCCGTCAGCGCGGGGAACGAGGTTAGGAAATCGAGGAACGAGTGTGCGCATCGTCGCGATACGGCACTTGTTCCTTGGCTTGTCGTTGCTCCTTTCCCGCCCCGGCCACCGCAGCGACGCCAATTGGATTTGTTGCGGCGCGACACCAGGACCGGCAGCCCGCGCGGCCCCTGGTGCGGCGCCGCAACTGGTGCAGCGCAAAAGGCCCTGCTAGGCTTGCGCCATGGCCGATTCCCGCATCATCAAGAAATACCCGAACCGTCGTCTGTATGACACGGCGATCTCCAGCTATATCACCCTGGAAGACGTTCGCCAGCTGGTCATGGACGAAGAGGAGTTCGAAGTCCGCGACGCCAAGTCCGGCGACGATCTCACCCGTTCGGTTCTGCTGCAGATCATCTCCGAGCACGAAGAACGCGGGCAACCGATGTTCACGACCAAGCTGCTCAGCCAGATGATCCGCTTCTATGGCGACTCCATGCAGGGCTTCATGGGCAGCTACCTGGAGCGCAGCCTGCAGATCTTCATGGACCAGCAGCACCAGTTTCGGGAACAGCTTGGCACCCTGCTTGGGCGTACCCCTTGGTCGATGCTCAACGATCTGGCTGAGCGCAACATGGACATGTGGCAGAACATGCAGCAAGGCCTGCTCAGTGCCGCCGGCCGCATGCGCAAGGATGCCGAAGGCGACCGCGACGAACCGGCCAAGCCGGGCAAGAGCCGCAGCTGAACGATCCTCCCAGGCGATGCTCGCGCTGCATCGCGGCAGCGGCTTGACCCTGGGTTTGACTCAACTGACCTGGCTGCCTACCATGCCGGCGTTTTGCGGCGCAGCAGCCTGCGCCGAGCCGGCGTAGCGACCGCCGGGGCGCTCGTGAGTGGATCGAAACAAGTGGTCCGAGCGTGCCTCCGGGGTCAGGTCCAGCAGCAGGCAGGCCCGATTGCGTGAGCGGAGCGAAGGTGGCGGCGCCAGCGTGCCGGTCCTGTCGTTCGGCCCGATGGGATCGTGTCGTTGCCGCGTCCAGCGGCGCGACTTCGCGCAATCGGAAGCAACCCCACGGCTAAGGAAGGCAGATCATGGACAAGCGCATCGCAGTGGTGACCGGCGGCATCGGCGGCCTCGGCTCGGAGATCTGCCGGCATCTGGCGCGTTCCGGCCGGCAGGTGATCGCCGCTGACCTGGGCCGGCGCGAACAACGCGTCGCCGAATTCCAGACGGAAATGGCTCCGTTCGGTCAAGACGTCGTCTTCCGCGACCTCGACGTCACCGATTTCGACGCCTGCCAGCGCTTTGTCGAACAGACCAGAACCGAGTTCGGCGCGATCGATATCCTGGTCACCGCCGCCGGCATCACCCGCGACGCGTCGTTGCGGAAGATGAGCCAGGCACAGTGGCAGGATCTGCTCCGGGTCAACCTGGACGGCGTATTCAACCTGGCCCGCCACGTCGTCGACGACATGTGCGAGCGCGGTTTCGGGCGCATCGTCAACATCTCGTCGGTCAACGGCCAGACCGGCCAGTTCGGCCAGACCAACTACTCGACCGCCAAGGCCGGCATTCACGGTTTCACGATGGCGCTGGCGCGCGAGACCGCGCGCAAGGGCGTCACCGTCAACAGCGTCGCGCCCGGCTACTGCCGCACCGAGATGGTCATGGCCGTGCCCGAGACCATCCGCGAGCAGATCATCGCCGGCATTCCGGTCGGCCGCCTAGGCGAACCGCACGAGATCGCCCGTACCGTCGCGTTCCTGACCGACGACGACGCCGGCTACATCACCGGCGCCCTGATCCCGGTCAACGGCGGCTATTTCATGAGCTTCTGATTGGCATCATTATCTTATTGAAGATAATGATTTTTACTCCTTTTTCTATGCAATCTGGCTTCTAGCTACCCACATAGGCGGCAACCGGCCCACCGCTTCTACGAGAACTTGCTCAGCTTCGAAGCATCGCTCAGTTGTCGCTTCGACTGGGTACTGCACGTCGGCGACTTCGGCATCTGGCCGGACCCGGCCAGGATCGATCGGGCCCCGCGCAAGCATGGCGACATCGGCGATTTCCCCACGTGGCTGGCCGCGAAACGGAGGCCCCGTCCTACAGTGTTCTTCAAGGGCAACCACGGAGAATATTGAGTCTCCGTAGCCAGCAAGCAGGCCATAATATGCTTTACAGGGCAGATAAAATAGCTTAATCTGCCATTAGAAGCATATGCCGAAGCCCAATACACT
>CAZFUH010000091.1:0-12636 GCA_964522235.1 uncultured Rhodanobacteraceae bacterium | reverse complement strand
ATGCCACCGTGGCGCCTCGACGCCTCGGCGAGGGGCGAGTCCATCCAAGTACAACGGTTCGGTTTGCGGGCGTTTGGTTGTTGGGTTGAGGGCGCTTTTTTCAGGCACTCAATCGAGCAGGGCGAGGACGCGCTGCCAATCGATGTGCAGGCCGGGCACGCTGGCGACCTCGGTCATTCCGGCAAGTTCGGTGACATCGGGACGCTGGTAGCGGCCGTCGCGAAGCCGGTACACCGACAGCACTCGGTCGATCGGATGCACCAGCCAGACCTCGGGAACACCGGAGCGCTCGAAGGCGGCAAGCTTGCGGATCTGATCGTGACCGGCCGTGGACGGCGACAGCACTTCGATCACCCAATCGGGAGCACCACGCAGGCCGCGTTCGTCCAGTTTGCTGCGATCGCAAACCACGAGTATGTCCGGTTGGACGACCGTATCGACCAGTTCGTCGGCCTCGCCGGCTTTGGGCAGGCGCACATCGAAGGGCGCAACAAAGGCGCGGCAGGGCTGGTCGACCAGGGCGTTGGCCACCTGGCGGTGTAGCTCACCGACGAATTCCTGGTGCACCCGACTTGGCGCTGGCGCCATCAGGTACGCGATCCCGTCGATCAGTTCGTAGCGGATATCATCCGGCCAACTCAAGTAGTCGGCATAGGTGTGGGGCATCGAATCCCGACGTTGCAGTCCCATGACCGCCTCCAGGGTTGCACTGCGGTCAGCATAGCGCGACGCAATCGCGATCGGCGACCGCCCCCCCTACAGCGCCATCGAGCCGGCGAGCTGGCCGCCGTCGATCAGGAAGGTCGCCCCAGTCGTGAAGCTCGATGCGGGCGCCGCAAGGTAGACGGCGATGCCGGTCAGCTCCTCCGGCTCGGCGATACGCCGCTGGGGGATGCGGGCCGCCAGCGCAGCCTCGCGCTGCTCGTCCTCCCACAGCCCGGCGCTGAAACGGGTCTTGATGAAACCCGGCGCGATCGCATTGATCTGGATGTTGTCGTCCGCGAGTTCGGTGCCGAGCACCTCGGTCAGCATCCGCACCGCGGCCTTGGTCACCGAGTACACGCCCATGTACGGCCCTGGCTTGTAGCCGAGAATCGACGCAAGATTGATCACCTTGCCGCCGCCGCGCGCACGCATGGCCGGCACACAGGCGCGGATCCAACGCACATAGCCCTTGACGTTGACGTCGACGATCTTGTCCCAGACGCCGTCGTCGGCCTTGAGCAGCGGCCCGTAGTGCGGATTGGTTGCGGCATTGTTGACCAGGATGTCGACGCCGCCGAAGGTTTCGACCGCCGCCGACACCGCCGCCGCGATCGCTTCGCCATCACCATTGTGCGCGGCGATCGCCAGCGCCTGACCGCCGGCCTGGCGGATTTCGTTGGCGACCGCATCCAGATCCGGCTGCTTGCGCGCGGTCAGCACGACAGCAGCGCCATGCACTGCATACGCACCCGCGATCGCTGCACCGATGCCGCGCGAGGCACCAGTCACGATCGCGACCTTGCCGCTGAGATCGAACGACGGCGCGGTCATGCCGGACACCGAGGGCAACGCTCCGGACACTTTGCTGCGTCTAGGATCGGGTTCAGCATGGCGGGCTCCGGGCACAGTCGATCCGTACACGATGCCATGACCGCGGTCCGAAACGAAAGACGTACGTCGCAAAGCTGCTCTTGAACCCCGCAAGTGGTTGCGCGATTCGCCATGGGGTATATTTATCGTTTCTCGGGACTCAGACCCGGCGCCCTCCATCCACCCGTAGGAGTCGTCTTGTGGTGAAAGCGTTGGTTGGTCGAGTCCTCATCTTGTGTTTGGCTCCGAATTTGGCGCTCGCGTCCGAACATGCACCGGCCGCGGATAATGCGTCTGTAGTCGTGTGGGAGCGTGGAAAGGACGGCGGCAATCCCCTCGATGCACTGGCTGCATTGGCGAATCTGCCGCGTGGAACGCCCGGTCAACCGCGCGCGGAATTGCGCGAACAGTTGCTCTCCGCCGGCGCGCGTATCGTTACGGAGGACGAACATCGCATAGTGGTTCGTGGCAAGACGAATCGCGGCGTCGAACTCAAGGTCGACTTCAACTACAACTTCGAGAACGGTCTTTTCATTGAAGGCTCAAGCGCGGTGACAGGCTCACCGGTCAAGTAGCCGACGCAAATACCATCCTCCGGCGCCCGCGTTCGGCGTCAAGGCGCAGGCGATACCCACCCGCCTCAGCGCTCGCCGGGCGGCAGCTTGGAAGCAGGTTGGATCGATGCCAGCGATCGCCGCCGCTGCTCGCGCTCGATCCAGCGCTTCAACGCCTTGGCCTTGCGCACGCCGCCGCCCGGATCGCGCACCAGATCCTCGACCCGCGCCAGCAGCGCGTCGACATTCTCCGGCTGTGGCTCGCCCGGCTCCCGCGCCGCGCCCCACAGGTCGATCCAGTCCTCGGTGCGCCGGCCCAGTCGCAACAGACCGTAGAACAGGCTTTGCTCGCCGCCGCGCTTGCCCAGCGCATCGATCGCCGCCGCCGTCAGCGACAGCGGGCTCAGCAAGATGTCGCGCAGCGCATCGAGCAACAGCTTGAGCTGAAACTTCAGCACGTCGCGCAGCAACGGCCGCTCGTTCGGGATCTGGGGCATCAGTCGTGTCCTGGCAGTGACATCGTTTGCCGGCACTGTAGTTGCCGCGACCCCCGAGCGCCTGTGCCGTTGGTGGGGCCAGGCGCCACCGCTCGCCTCGATTCCCACACCTTCACTCCGCCATTTGGCCCAGCATGCTCGCCGATGCCCCGGAGATGCGGGTGGGTGGCCGGAGACAAGCGCCCCGGCCACGGGCTTTCGCCGATGACTTGCGCAGTTTCCGCGCTCAACGCGGAGGCAGCAGCCAATGCGGCTCCTGCGACCATCCGAGAAACCGACGCGCGGGAGGCGAACCTTCACGCGGCACGTCGAGCGACACACCTTCGGCAGCCAGCTCGAGCCCGGTCAGCGCGGGACGAAACCGCTGTCGAAATGCGTCCTGCTGAGCCTCCAGGTGTTCGTGCGCCCATCGCAGGAATGCCGCTACCTGCGCGCTGGGAAGCTGCGCCAGGAAGAAGATCATCTGGCGCCAGGCATAGGCTGTGTTCTTCAGCATGATCAAGCGGCCATGATGCTCGTCGATCTTCATCTGTTGGCGCTTGCAGATCCAGGCAAAGCATCGCCTGGCCATTGGATCGAGCTGTTCACGCAGTGCCGCGGCCAGGCCCAGTCTGACGAACAGGGTGGCGAGGTTCTGTGTCGTGATGATCTGCTGTTGCTCGATGAGCATTCCGTTGGCCACCGGCACCCACGTGCCCAGGGCGACCCCGGCGCGGGTGGCGCAGAGCTGGGCGAGGCCATCGGTTTCAGGCGGTGCGGACCATCGGAGCCAGGTTCGTCGTTTGGCCGCGGCTGCCGCTTTCAGTTGCCGTACTTCGGAGACATCGATGCCGTAGTAGGTGGCATATAGCGTGCCATCCAGGATCTCGGCGGCGCAGTGCGCGGAGGCGATGAACTTGTTGGAGAACCGTCCCATGAAGATGTCGGCTGCCAGTTCGTCCACGAGCGGGAGGTTCACATCGGCGCCCCTGGCAAGCGCGCGCAGCTCCTGTAGGAGCTTGTTCGGGACGATCGCGTAGGGGAAGGCGACGAGGGTGAGCGAGCTCGCTTCTTCGAGCGTCTGCCGGCACAGGTCGCGGCCGGAGAGGTCCCGCGACCGGAAGCGCTCCATGGCCGCCACCCATGGCAGCTCTTCGATCTGCACCTGCTTCTGAAGGTCCAGCAGCAACAGCGAGCGTCGGCGCCTGAAAGCTCGATAGGTGGCGGCGTACAGGCGACGCAGGGCCGGATCGGCCATGCCGGCAGCCCTGAGGCCGGAGGTCATCTGCGGCAGTACATGCGCGAACGCCTCACCGGAAGAGATCAGGCCCCGGTCGATGAGGACGGCAGCGGTGTCGTGGAGGCAACGCTCGACCTTTCGACGGATCGCCTCAGGTACATGGGTGCCTTCGGGTACGCCGGTGCCGCTGGCCTCATCGATGTGGATCGGCTGGACCAAGGGCGCGGTGTCGTCGACGCCGCCGCCGGCTGGATGGGAATCCAGCCGCGCAGCGACGACCTCCGCTATGGCCTTGAAACTGGGGCCGCTCACGTCACGACGTTGGCGCGCGCGATTTGCGGTGCAGGACTGGCCATCGGGATGCCCGCGCTTGTCCACGTACTGCTTCAGCATGTGCCTGGCTTGGCTGATCTCTCCTTCGGACAGCGTGGCGGGGTCGTCGGCACAGCGAGACAGAACTCCTCTCAGTCTCGCAAAGGAGTGCTTTGCGCGATCGGGTTTGCCGCACAGTCGGTGCACCTGCCGCAGTGCGGCGTAGTCGGCGAGCAGGGCCTTGGCGCGCGTCGACCAGTCAGGCGGGATGCGGCGGCAGGGTCGATCCTCCTCGACCGTTTCGAGCAACAGCGCAACCAGCCGGTCGTAAAGCGGTGCCCAGACTTCGACAGCTTCTTTTTGAGCAAGGATGCGAGTCCGCTCCCGGACGGCGCGCAAGTCCTTTTGAGTGCGCTCCACGTTCTGCACATGCATCCGTGTGCCGAGTTGTTTCGCCTGATCACTGGGAGCCGGATAGAAGCGCAAGTTTCCGAACCACGGCGAAAGGTTGTCGACCAGCTCCAGCGCCTCATTGGTGTGTCCGTTGTCAGCCAGCCAGGCGACCATGAGCAGCACGGTCTCCTCGGGAACTTCCACCTCGTAGCGGCCCGAGCGAAGCCGCTCACGTAGCTCCACCAGCCCCGCATCGGTCAGGAAGAAGGTGTTCAGGGCAAGCCGTTCATTGCCTTTAGTGACCGGCGGAAGCGATTCGAGACGGGCCCGCTCGTGCGCTTCCAGCGGACCCGCGGCCAGCAGCTCACCTGTCACGAATCCGCCGGTGACGACTTCCGGTGTTGCCCACGCGGGAACGCCGCGAAGCGGCGTTCGGGAACCGTAGGCGACAGAGCCGTCCGAAAGGTTGCGGATAATCGCCTCCCATCGGGCCGCCCGTTTCCGGGCGCGTTCCCTGGTCTCGGGGTCCGAGTGCGTGTCGGTGGTACCAAGGGCTTTGGCCAACTGGAAGCCGGCGTAGCCTGGACTTACCCCGGGCACGGGATGGCTGCGTGAGGCGTGCTCTAACTCTGTCATTTCGCATCCATGGAATGGGTCCGGGGGCTGGATTCGAACCAGCGCCCACTCGGGTCAGAGCCGAGCGTTCTACCGCTGAACTACCCCGGAGCAAACGGTTGCAGCGCGGATCTGATTGAGACCCCGCACGCCCCACGGAGATCTTACCAGTGCCCTAGTCCGTGGCCCGGGCAAGCGAAGCGCACCCGGGGTACGTACTTCGTCCGGGCCATGGCTGAGCAGTTGACGCAGTTGACCAGCACGATCGCGCATCGCGCTGCCGGCACCTGCCGTTCACACCCCGCCGACCCAGGATCGGGGGGCGCTTCGGCTTCACCGATCGTCCGCATCATCGGTGCAAGGTTCGCGGGTCTTGCCGTGGACGCCCGGCGACCGTCTCGCCGCGGCGTTCGGTCCTTCGAGGACTCTGAACGAGTGTGTCGGCCATCACTCAACGGCTCCGGTAGTTCGTGATCTGTGGCCCACTCCATCGATCGTAAGGTTTCCGGAAGGTTCTCTGGCGTCTCTGCGCGCAGAGTGACGATCGTGCTTGCACGCTGTTCGCGGCGAGTTGCCGCGGTGCCGTTCGCTACGCGCTGCGCCGTGCATTGCACGGCGGACCTGAGGAGGAGGGCTCGCGATGAAGAATTCAGTACCTTTCGATACGACTCCGTAGATACGCAGACATGCAACGCACCGGGCCGCACGGATTGCGGATTCGTTTCCCTCGTTTGAAGGCCGTCACAGGACACACGCCATGGATATCCAGACCCGGCAGGCACTCTTTCTCGCGATTTCCGCTCGTCTGACCGGATTCGCGGCCGTGGAACTCCAAGGCACCGGCATGACGCAGGCCTATTTCGATACGCTGTCGAACAATACTGCGCCGGATGTGCTCGGCCTGTTCTTCGAGGAAGTTGCGACCATCCTCGCGCTGCAGGACGATCAGGTGATCGATGCTGCGATCCGGTCGCGATTGATGCCGGACTCGGCGTACGACGCAACCGCCAAGGTCATCATCCTGATGTGGTACACCGGCGAGTGGTACATCGGCATCGGCCAGTCGGCAAGCGTCAACTCCACGCAGATCAACGGCCCCTCGTACGTGCAGGGGCTGATGTGGGATGTCGCCGAAGCGCATCCGCCGGCGGCGAAGCAGCCCGGCTACGGCTCATGGGCCGAACCGCCGATCCGCATTCCCGCCTGACGCATCCATCACGGCGCCCGATGCGGCGCTTCCGCCACAGCGTTGTCGCCAACGCCCGCGCCATTGGAAGGTTACGATGAACAACGAATACGATGTGGTCGTCGTCGGCTCCGGAATCGCCGGATGCGTGCTGACCAAGGTTCTGACCCAGGCCGGCAAGCGCGTGCTGCTGATGGAAGCCGGGCTGGAGGCAGGCATCGCGCTCGATCCTGCCCGCGCCTACGACAACTACCAGCACTACCTGCAGACGTTCTACGCATCGACGATCAAGGCGACCAACACGCCGTATCCGGATGTGGAGGATGCGCAATCGCCCGACGTGCTGCAGATCCAGGCGAAGACGCCGTACGACACCGGCTACCTCGTGCAGATGGGGCCGTTGCCGTTCGCCAGCGACTGCCTGCGCGCGCCCGGCGGAACCACGCTGCACTGGCTGGGCAACGTGCCGCGCATGCTGCCGAACGATTTCCGGATGCAGTCGCTGTACGGGCAGGGCGTCGACTGGCCGATCAGCTACGCGGACCTGATGCCGTACTACGAGATGGCCGAGAACGAGATCGGCGTGTCCGGCGATGTCGCCGCGCAGGTCGGGCCGGACATGGGGCCGCAGAACTACGGGCCTGGCTATGTGTTCCCGATGTACAAGATCCCGCAGAGCTACCAGGACCACGTCTGGATGAAGCACAGCCAGAACCTGCAGGTGACGCTCGATGGCCTGCACTACACCGTGACCTGCGTGAGCATGCCGCAGGGGCGAAATTCGATTCCCAACCCGACCTACCGCTACCGCACCACCGTCTGGAGCGCCGAGGAAAAGCGCCTGCAATTGACGATCAGCGACTGCACCTACGAGGTCGTGGGCTCGCTGTGGAATCCGTACACCGGCGAACGCTGCGAGGGCAATGCCAGCTGCGTACCGATCTGTCCGGTGCAGGCCAAATACAATGCGCTGAAGACGCTGAAGAAGGCCGACCACCGGCATCTGGACATCATCACCCAGTCGGTCGCGTCGACCCTGCTGATCTGCCCGAAGACCCGTCGCATCGACGGCGTGGTCTACAAGACCTACGCGCAGCCCGATTCGACCGAGTACACCACGCAGGTCGCGTGCGGCAAGGTCTACATCCTCGCCTGCAGCGCGATCGAGAACGCCAAGATCCTGCTGGCCTCCGGCGCGGCAAACCGCAGCGACCAGGTCGGCCGCAACCTGATGGACCACCTGGTGCTGCTGACCTGGGGACTGTTCCGCGAAAAGATCTGGCCGTATCGCGGGCCGGGGTGTACCACCTACATTCCAACCTTCCGCGATGGTGATTTCCGCAAGGACTTCGCGGCCTGGATTTCGCCGATCGATAACTGGGGCTGGTCGTGGCCGACCTTCGCGCCGGGTTCGGATGTGGCCAATGCCGTGATCGGCGACAGCATGTTCGGCAAGACCCTGCGCGCGCGCCTCAACGAGCGGCTCACGCGCCAGGCGCTGCTGCATTTCGAATGCGAGCAGGCGCCGGATCCGGGCAACCGGGTGGTGATCGATCCGAAGTACAAGGACCAGCTGGACAACTATCGTCCGGTGATCCACTACGACGCCTCGGATTACATGCGCAAGTCGTTCAAGGCGGCCAAGGACGTGTCCGACCAGATCTTCGCCGCCAACGGCATCGACGACTGCACGGAGTACAACCCGACCGAGCCTGACTACGTCACCTGGCAGGGGCGCGGCTATACCTTCCGTGGTGCAGGACACATCGTCGGCACCCATCGCATGGGCAGCTCGCCCGACGATTCGGTGGTGGACGCCAACGGCCGCGCCTGGGATCACGAAAACCTCTATCTCGCCGGCTGCGGCAACATGCCGACGCTCGGCACGTCGAACCCGACCCTCACCATGACCGCCCTGGCCTTCAAGACCGCCGAGGCCGTGCTGCAGCATCTGGAGCATCGACTGCCATGAATGCCGAACAGGACATCCATCCGAACGCACAGGATTCCGCGCGGTCGAGCACGCCGCTGCTGCAGGAGGCGCGCGGCGGGCGGCGGCGCCAGATGCTCACCTACGACGTTGTCGCCGAGGGCGCGGACGTTGCGGAAGGGACCGATGCCGCCCTCAAGTCCGCGCGCCGCTTCATGTCGCTGGAGACGTTGCGCGAGCATCTGCAGACCGCCATCGAGATCGAGCACGCGACCATCCCCACCTACCTGTGCGCGCTGTACTCGATCAAGGACGGCACCAACACCTTCGCCACGCACAGCATCCAGGGCGTGGTGATGGAGGAGATGCTGCACATGCTGCTCGCGTGCAACCTCCTCAATGCCATCGGCGGCCGCCCTTCGATCGATCACCCGAAGTTCATCCCGGAATATCCGACCTACCTGCCGCATTCGGCGGACCTGTTCCTGGTGCCGCTGCAGAAGTTTGGTCAGGATGCGATCCAGGTTTTCCTCGACATCGAGAAACCTGCGAACCGGCCTTCGCCACCCCAGCCGGACCACTGGGACACCATCGGCCAGTTCTACCTGTCAATCAAGCTGGCGCTGATCCATCTGGACCGCACCACGCCCGGCGGGATCTTCAACGGCGATCCGGCGCGGCAGGTGCAGTCGCATCACTACTACGGCGGCGGTGGCAAGCTGGTGGCGGTGCACTGCCTGCAGGATGCGATCCTGGCCATCGACGAGATCGTCGGCCAGGGGGAGGGCGTGAACGGCACGATCATCGATTCCGACAGCGTCCTGTTCGGTGAGGACGTCGAGTACGCGCATTACTTCCGTTTCAACGAGATCATGTGTGAGCGCCGCTACCGGCCGACCGACAAGGCGAACGAGCCGCCGACCGGTCCGGCGGTTGAAGTGGCGTGGGACGCGGCCTGGAACATGCAGCCGAACCCGAAGATGGCGAACTATTCCCCGGGTTCCGAGCTGCAGGAGAAGACCCTGGCCTTCAATCGCACCTACATGACGCTGCTGCACTCGATCCACGACGCGGTCAACGGCAACCCGGAAGAGCTGATGAAGGCTGTGCCGCTGATGTACGACCTCAAGTACAAGGCGCTGGAACTGATGGTCACGCCCTGGAAGGATGGCATGACCGCAGGGCCGAGTTTCGAGTACGTGCCGCCTGAGCGGCGCTGAGCCTGTCGGGCTGCCATTCGTGCCAGGGACAATCGGAGTGGCAGCCCGAGCGAACCGGCGACCGGCCCGATGCGCGCACGTTGGCGAACCGGCCCCGGATTGTCCCTGGCCCGGTTTCCCTCCGGTTTCCGCTTCCTCGTGAACCGTGGAGTCGACTTTCGTTGAGCCTGACCGCGTCGCATGAAGTGCTATGGTAGGAGTCCGTGCGCAGGCCTGTTGCCTGCCCGTCGCGGGGAGCAAAAGGAATGACGACGGACAGCCAGCCGGATGGCGACGCAAGACCGGCGTCCGAAGACGACGCAGCACACGCCAATGAATACTGGTCGCAGCAGGCGCACGCACTGCTGCGCCAGGTCGCACAGCGCCAGCTCAGGGACGAGCGCGGCTCGATCACGCTGGATCCCACCGACCTGGTGCACGAGGTCTACCTGCGCCTGGAGAGCCTGCGCATGCCCTTGGCCAACCGGCAGCACTTTCTGCGCATGGCCGCCACCACGATGCGTCGAATATTGGTCGACCATGCCCGGCGCAAACTCAGTCAGAAGCGTGGTGAATCTCCGGTACAGGTGACCTTGCGCTCGGACAGCATCGCCGAGCTGCACGACGACGGCATCAAGGTCGTTGAGCTCGACCTGTTGCTGACCGATCTGGCCAGCGTCGATCAGCGCAAGGTTCGCATTGCCGAGCTGCACTTTTTCGGCGGCTTGACCCAGGACGAGGTGGCGGCAGCGCTGGCCATTTCGACGGCAACGGTCGTGCGTGAGCTTCGCTTCGTGCGCAGCTGGATCCACGCCCAGATGCATGGCGATGCGGCGGTGACCAGGAAATGACGCGACTCATATCGCCGGTGGGTACCGAACAGCTCAAGCGCGTCGAATCCCTGTTCGAGCTGGCCCTGGAGTTGCCGGTGGAGCAACGCGAAGCGTGGCTGCACCAAGCGTGTGCCGACGACGCGAAACTGCGAACGATGCTGCTGGACATGCTGCGCTTCGATCAGGATCACGCGACCGATCTTGCCGGCAGCATCGGCCGACTGGCCAAGGATGCGACCGGGCCGCGCGACCGTTCCGGCGAGCGCATCGGCCGCTATCACCTGATCCGGCGCATCCGCTATGGCGGGATGGCCGAGATCTATGCGGCCGTCCGCGACGACGGTGAGTTCGCGCACGATGTCGCACTGAAGATCACCCGCAGCGACCGCCGCTCGCCTGACGGCATGGCTGCGTTGTTCCAGGCCGAGCGCGGCATGCTGGCACGGCTGCGGCACCCGAACATCTGCCAGATCTTCGATGGCGGTACCACCGAAGACGGTGAAGCCTGGTTCGTGATGGAACGGCTGCAAGGAGAGCCACTGCTGGCTGCCTGCCGTCGCCACGCCCTGTCCTGGCGCGCCACGCTGGGCCATTTTCTGGACCTGTGCTCGGCCGTGGCGCACACGCATCGGCAGTTGATCATCCATCGCGACATCAAGCCCGACAACGTCCTGCTTGCCGACGGTGCCGAGGGACCGATCGTGAAGTTGCTGGACTTCGGCATTGCCGGCCGCATCGATCAGGACGATGGCGAGCGTGGGCACAACGAGCACTGGCACAGCGCCAGCCATGCAGCGCCGGAGGTGGTTGCCGGTGAAATGGGCGGAATCGCCGCCGATGTCTACTCACTCGGGCGCCTGCTTGCCGAGCTGGCGGACGTCTTCCCGCGCAGGCGTCGTGCCGAGGTCGAGCAGATCGCCGCCCATGCCAGCCAGAGCGAACCAGCACTGCGCTACGCCGATGTCGAGTTGTTTGCCGAAGACCTGCGCCGAATGCGCGATCGGCGGCCGATCTCGCTTCGGGCGCGCCAACCCCTGTACGTCGCCCGGCGCTTTGCCCAGCGTCGGGCGGTGCCCCTGGTCGGCGCGCTGGTCTTGATCGTGGCCGTCGTCCTGGTCCTGGTCAACGAGCAGCAACTGCGTCTTCAGGCCGAGGCGGCGACCGAAGTGGCAATGGCGCAACGCGATCGCGCCAACCGGATCCGGGATTTCCTGCTGGAGGCCTACGAATCAGCCGACCCCGCGATCAACGCCGGTGAGGATCTGCCGATCTCCAAGCTGCTGCAGCGGCAGGTGGACACCCTGGTTGCCGAACCCAATCCGCTCGATACCGAGATGCGCAGCGAACTGCTTGGCACCCTGGCCCAGACCCTGATCAGTCTGGGCCATTTCCAGCAGGCCGATGCGGCGCTGGTTCACGCGGTCCAGCTGGCGCGCGAAGCCGGCCCATCGGCTGCGTCACTGTGGGCGGCGAACCTGATCCGGGTCGGCGAGAGTGCCACGGAGAGTGCCAAGGAAGGCGATCGCCACGAAGCCGCGGAGGCCGCGTTCCGCGAAGTGGCATCACAGCAGGCGACATGGGCGTCCAGCGACACCGCCAAGCTGCTGGAGTCCAGGCTGTACTCGTCCTGGGGTAGGCTGGAATTCCGCCGGGGACGCCTGGACGACGCCGAACGGATGATTCGTCAGGGCCTGCGCGCACGGGACGAGTGGACCGCGTCGATTGGTGGAGAGCGCGCCGACACTGCCTTGCTGGTCAACTTGGGTGCCATCCAGACCGCGCGACGGCAATTACCCGAAGCCCTGCAGACGTTCAAGCAGGCCTATGACGAGCATCGCGCCGGCGGAAAGACCTACACCGTCGACAATCTCGACCTGCTCGGCTGGATCGGGATGACCCTGGCTCAACTGGGCCGTGACGCCGAAGCCGAACCCTATCTGCGCGAAGCGATCGAAGTCGCCGAGAAGCTGTACTCGCAGCCTCATCCGAGGCTGGGCGGCACCTACGGCAATCTTGGCGTGATGTACAGGAGGAGCGGGCGCCTGCTCGAGGCAGAACCGTGGCTGCAGCAGGGCCTGGACGTGATGCGTGCGCTTGGTGACAACTCGAGCGGGGTCTACCAGCTACGCCTGAGCAGCCTCGGCCAACTGGCGCTGGAGCGCGAGCAGTTGGCGATTTCCAGGGCCTACCTGCAAGAAACCCTGGAACTGCGCCAGGCCAGCCTGGGTGACCGACATGTGAATGTGGCCCTCCCGCACACTTCGCTGGCCGCTCTTGACCTGCTCGAGGGCCGTCATGCCGCGGCGCTGGCCCATGCCGAGCG
>CAZFUH010000090.1:10499-12680 GCA_964522235.1 uncultured Rhodanobacteraceae bacterium | reverse complement strand
GGCAGATCGGACAGTTCGTCGCGGGCAATGCTGCGCTTCAGCGCCCAGCCGGCGAACATCGCGATCAGCAGACCGCCGAGCGGCAGCATGATGTCGTTGGCGACCTTGGCGACAAAGTCCATGATGTCCAGCCCCCACAGGCGCACGTGAGACCAGTGGTTGAAGCCGAGCAGGGACACCAGGCCCAGGGCCCAGGCCAACAGACCGAGCACCATCGCCGCACCCCGGCGGCCGAGTCGGGTCTTTTCGACCAGGAATGCGGTTGCCGGCTCCATCAGCGAGATCGACGAGGTCCATGCGGCTACTGACAGCAGCACGAAGAAGGCCAGACCGTAGGCGACGCCCATGGCATTGAACGCCAGCGGCAGCGAGGTGAAGATCAGACCCGGACCGCCGCCGGCGGGGTCCAGGCCGAATGCAATCACGATCGGAAAAATCGCCAGGCCGGCAAGCAGGGCGACGCTGGTGTCGGCAAACACTACGGCGACCCCGACCCGACCGATCGAGACATTGCGCGGCAGGTAGGCGCCATAGGCCATCATCGTGCACATGCCCAGACTGAGGCTGAAGAACGCCTGGCCCATCGCCGCCAGGAACACTCCGCGATCGATTTCGGCAAAGTCCGGCTTGAACAGGAAGCCGAGCGCGGCGCCAAAGTGTCCAGTGCTGATGCCGTAGCCGAGCAAAATCAGCAACAGCAGCAGCAGGGCCGGCATCAGCAGCTTGACGGCGCGTTCCAGGCCCTTTTCGACACCGAGCGCGACCACGCCCAGGGTCATCACCATGAACAGCGCATGCCAGCCGGTCAGAGCCCAGGCGTCGCCGAGCAGGGCGCCAAAGGTCGCGCCAGGTTCGGTGATCGGATCGGCCTGACCAATCAGTTGCATCAGATAGGACCACGAATACGACAAGGTCCAGCCGGCGACGACACTGTAGAAACTCAGAATCAGGATGCCGGCAATGATGCCGATCCAGCCGACGCCGACCCAGGCGCGATTGGCACCACTTTCGGTGGCGACCTTTTCCAAGGTGTTGATCGGACTCATTCGTCCGCGTCGGCCGATCAGGATCTCGGCCATCAGGATCGGCAGGCCGACGGCGAGAATGCAGCCGAGGTAGATCAGGACGAAGGCGCCGCCGCCGTTGTCCGAGGTCATGTATGGAAAGCGCCAGATATTGCCCAGCCCGACCGCTGATCCTGTCGCGGCCAGGATGAATGCAAATCGCGACGACCACATGCCATGCAAGGAAGCCTTGTCCATCCTCTGTCTTCTCCTCGGTAACGCTGATACTCAGGGTTTCGTACGTGCGGCAGCAGGTCAGGCCGGCTGGCCGCGCAGCGCCGGCTTGCGCAGGACGCGAAAGCCGGCCACGGCCAGGCCGATCGCGATGATCGGGCACAGCCAGTTGAAGAACGCGTAGGGCAGGTAGTCCAGCGTCGCTACGCCCAGGGTCGCCGCCATATAGGCGCCACAGGTGTTCCACGGCACCAGGGCCGAGGTCATGGTGCCGCCGTCCTCGATCGCCCGCGACAGGTTGACCGCTTCCAGACCTTGCTTGTCGAACTCCAGCCGGTACAGGCGACCGGGCAGGACAATGGCGATGTACTGATCGGATGCGATCACGTTGACGCCGATCGAGGTCAGGATCGTCGTCACGATCAGTGAGCGCGGGCCGCGTACCGCGCGCAGCACGCCTTCGATCAGCCGGTCGAGCAGGCCGGCGCGCTCCATGCAGGCGCCGAACGCCATCGCGCACATGATCAGCCAGACCGTCGTCAGCATGCTGTCCATGCCGCCGCGATTGAGCAGACTGTCCAGCATTGCATCGCTGGTGTCAGCCTGATAGCCCTCGAACAAGGCGCGCCAGGCGCCGCCGAGCAGTTGCATCGCAGTGTTGTCGCTATTGACCGCGGCCAGATCCAGGACCACCTGCGATTGAAACAGTACGGCGAACACCGCGCCGATCAGGGCTCCGATTGCGATGGTCGGAAACGCCGGCACCTTGCGCGCCGCCATGATCAACAGGATCAGCAGTGGAATCAGCAGATGCAGGCCGATCGCGAAGCGCTCGTCGAGCGCCGCCAACGTCGCGTCCATGGCATCGATGCGACCGGCATCGGCCTGGCTGGTCAGGCCGATGCCGGTGAACAGCACCAGGGCAACGACAAAGGCCGGCCCG
>CAZFUH010000090.1:3584-10489 GCA_964522235.1 uncultured Rhodanobacteraceae bacterium | reverse complement strand
GTCCAGACCATGTGCCGGATGTGACCGAACAGCTCGCTGCCAGCGACCGCTGGCGCCAGGTTGGTGGTGTCCGAAAGCGGCGACATCTTGTCGCCAAGATAGGCGCCGGAGATGACCGCGCCAGCGGTGATCGCCGGATCCAGGCCGAGGCCGATCGCGACCCCGATCAGGGCGACACCGATGGTGCCGGCGACCGTCCAGGAGCTGCCGATCGACAGCCCGACCAGGGCGCAGATCAGGCACGCAGCGGGATAGAACCAGGCCGGATCGAGAATCTTCAGACCATAGTAGATCAGGGCCGGCACCGTTCCGGACAGGATCCAGGTGCCGATCAGAGCCCCCACCGCGAGCAGGATGAAGATCGCCGAAGTCGCGAGCGCGACCCCGTTGACCACCGCCTGCTGCATATCGACCCAGCGCAGACCGTTGCGCAGCGCGACCAGGATCGCGGTGCCGGCTGCCATCAGCAGGCCGATCTGATTCGGCCCCTGGGAAGAACCATCGCCGAACAGCCAAAAAGACAGCACCAGCAGTGCAATCAGAACCAGGATCGGCACAAACGCTTGCAGCAAAGACGGTGGTCGCATCGATTCCTCCCGAACCAAGGGGCGCAGTCTATTGTGCGGCGGCGCCGATGTCTCCCCGCAACGCGGGATGCCGGTGTCGATCAGATCCGATCTTGTTGGCCGTCTGGTTGATCTTGGAGTCAGGCCGTTCGACTCGAGTGGTCGTTCTGCCGTGCCTTACGTCTCATAATCTGCTCATGAACGAGACCCTTAACCCACGCGATCCAGTGCACTTGACCGAGGAACTCGCCCGCCATGCCAGGCGAGGCTCCGAGGCGGCAGAACGGGCGCGGATGTTCCTGGATCTGCTCGCTAGCAGGCAGGGCGATCCGTTCCGGCGCGAACAGCCGGGCGCGCACTTCACCGGCTCTGCCTTGGTCGTAAGCGGTGATGGCCGGCGTACCCTGCTGACCCACCATCGCAAACTCGACCGCTGGCTGCAACCGGGCGGCCACGCCGATGGCGATCGTGACCTGGCCCGGGTGGCCCTGCGGGAGGCGGAAGAGGAGACCGGGTTGGCGGGGTTGCGGCTGGACGTCGAGCGCGGCATTCTCGATCTCGACCGGCACTGGATTCCTGAACGCCCCGGTGAACCGGGGCACTGGCACTACGATGTCCGCTATCTGGTTCGAGCCGGCGACGACGAGCGATTCCATGTCTCGGCGGAGTCACACGCACTGTCCTGGTGGCCGCTGGACCAGGTCGCCATCGACCCGAGGTTCGATGCGTCGTTGCGGCGCATGGCGGCGCTTTGGTTGTCGGTATCCTGATACGGCTGTCCCGCACTCCGGCATACGGCGCAGTGGACTCGCGCACCCGCAAACACGGGCGCACTGGTCCGAGTTCGGATCAGGCGGCCTCGAAGCCGTTGCTGAACAGGCGATCGAAGCCGTCCCAATCCGGCTGCAAGCCGGTCCGGTCACCGAACACGCCCAATGGTGTGTACGAGGCCAGGCTCGGAAAGACGTGGCTCAGATAGGGATTGCCGAGCCGGCGGATCAGGCATTCACTCAGCAACTGCCTGTAGTCGGTGCTGACGCCGACATCCGCGCGCTCGAACAATTCGTTCGTCGTCAGACCCGGAAAGCTGCCATACGCCTGGCCGCCATTGACCGGCCCGCCCAGCGCCAGCGCGACATTGCCATAGCCGTGATCGGTGCCGCCGGCATCATTCTCCAGCAGGCGACGGCCAAACTCGCTGAGCACGACGACACTGACCCGCGCGGCCTGGTTGTCTGCTCCGGCCCCGTTGAGATCGGTGTAGAACGCGGTCAATGCTTCCGACAGCTGCGCGACCCGGCCACCAAAGTAATCATTGTTTCCCTGAGTAGGGTTGCCCTGACCGTTGTGCGTGTCCCAGCCGCCGAAGTCGACAGTGGCGATGCGCAGGCCCAGTTCCTGGCGCTTGATCAGGTTGGCGAGCATCTTCATCTGATCGCCGAGCGCGCCGCTCGGGTAGACCGCACCGTTCGATGGCGAGTACGCACCGAAGTCGATCGGCCGGATCAGCGCCAGCGCATCGAGCGCCTGGCGCCCCTTGCGTTCGAGTGGTGTCGAGCCCTGCCACAGATCGGGCAGAACATGGATTAGACCACGCAATCCTGCCGGTGGAGTCGCACCCGCGTTCGGCTCCCAGTTCCAGTCACCCACCCCATTGATTCGGAAGTCATTGCCATTGGCCATCGTGATGGTTTCGGTACTGGCAAGCAGACTGGTTGAGGTGATCGATCCGGCGCTGATCGCCGGGATTGCGACACTGGCGGGCAGGCCGCCGGAAACCAGATGTCGGGTCAGCCAGCCCTGACTCCCGGACTGGCCGCCCATGCCGAACTCCATGAACGCCTGGGCGTCGAAATGGCTGCGCGAGACTGGCTCGTGGATCATCCCGACGGCGTGGATCACGGCCAGCCGGTTGGCCTGATACAGACTGTGCAGACCAGCAGCGCGCGGATGCAGGCCCCAGACGCCACCGGTGTTCGCCAGAGCCAGGGCACCATTGGCACCGCTGGCCGGTACCTGGGTTGACGAGCGAGCCTGTTCGTAGGGTTCGCGCAGGTTGCCGCCAACCGGAACGACCAGACTGAGGCCATCGATGCCACCGCGCAGGTAGACAAAGACCAGCACCTCGTCGGTGGCGGCGGTGGTGGCGGCGAAACTGACCTGCGTGCGCGCAGAGGCGCCGACAGCCAGGGTCGCCAGGCTGCCGGTCTTGAGAAAGTCACGTCGATTCAGGGTCATGGTCGGCACCTCAGCGACGGAAGAACTCGGGCGCGCACAGCATCAGCGCGACCAGGGTTCGCAGGCGGGATTGCGTGTACCAGGTACTGAAATTGTTATTGCTCCAGGCATCGGTATCGATGTTCAACGGGGCATCGGCGGCGGCGTTCTGGCGCATGAAATTCACCAGTACGGTTCGTCGTGCCGGCTCCGGCGCATAGCCGTAGAGCCGGCCCAGCCAGTAGTCGACGATGGCATTGGCGGTGCGCTGGTTGGCTGCCGGAAGCGCAGCCTGGGTCTGCGCGACGATGTCGGCCAGTCGCGGCGAGTCGTTGTTGTTTCGATCACGTCGCAACGTCGTCAACCGAATCAGAAGCTTCCATGTCATCGCCAATGACCCCGAGCTCGACCAGGCCTCCTTCCGGTCCGGATAGCCATTTGGCGCCGCCCAATAGAACGGGCGATGACCGGTACCCTGCAGGCGCGAGGTGAGTTCTTCGCTCGTTGTCCATGCCGCCGTGTTGTCCCATTCCGGCGTGAAGTCGACATCGAGCACACGCAGGGCATGGGCGACGGCTTGAAACGGCCTGGTGACTTTCTGGTCGAACGTGTCGCGGAACGTAGCGGACAGCAGAATGTGCCGGACCACCCGGCGCAACTGGTCCGGTGCCTGCCAGTGCTGGCCGAACACCTGTGCAGCACTGGCGACCAGATCCTGTGGTGGCTCGTCGGCGATCAGGCGTCGGCACAGCTTGCGACAGACATGGGTGGCCGTCCCGGGGTGGGCGGCCAGGGTGTCGAGAACGCGCTCACCGTCCTCTTCGCCCTTGTAGCTGTTGATGAAACGATTCAGAAACCACTTGCTGTAGTTGTCGTGCCAGCCGGAGCGATAGACGTAGGTGCCGTCATTGTCGTCCGGGAACGACCAATGGCCGTTCTTGACCGTCCAGCCGGTCAGGGCGCGAGTGGCGCTGTAGACATCTTCGTCGACGTATTTCAGGCGCACATTGACACCGTCGTTGCCGGTGCCTATCGGCAGGCCGGGGTCGTCCGGGCGCAGCACGCCGGCATAGTTCTCGGCGCCGAGCGTATGCAGCTCGATCAGCTCTCGGGCGTAGTTTTCGTTCGGACCGTCGCGCCGGTTCGAACGCAGATCCAGGTAGTACATCATCGTCGTCGCCCGGGTCACCGCGCCAAGCATGGCGCGGAAATTGCCGAGCGCGTGCACGCGGATGACGTCGCGGTCGTAGTGCGGAAACACCGTTCCGCCATCGTAGTGCCAGCCGAAAGTGCTGAAATGGTCGTGCCAGAAGTCGACCAGCACTTCGTAGAGCTGGCGCCGGCTGTAGACGGCGCGGATCAGCTTGGCGTGCTCGCACTCATTGATCGGGCGCATGCGCAGGCCGTAGTTCGCGGTCTCGCCGCGGTGCTCGCTCCACAACTGCGTCAGCGACTTGTACAGGGTCGGAAATCGGCCCTGGGTAATGCGGGCGTCGATCTGCGGATCGGCAATTGCGCCAGGATTGAGCTGCAAGTCGACCCAGGTCTGCCAACGCACGGCATCATTGCCGCCCAACCCGGTCAACTCGGCGACCAGGGCCGGTGTGGCACCGAAGCTGGCCCGGTTCAGCCAGCGCACCAGGGCCGGCGGCAGCGTGGTCGCGCGCGGCGCCTGGCCATGGTCGTCATCGGTTGCCGGCTTGCCGGGCCGGCGCATCACCGGGGCATCGGCAAACAGGCTGGGCAGCAGGCCGATCAGGCGTCGACGGGCGGCCATAAGGCTGGGCGTATGGACAGTGGACATCGCGGTCATTCCCCCCGGAACAGTCGTACGGACGATAGCCGAAATCGCGGCTGCTGTCGCTCGATTCGATCACCTGGGTGAGCGAGCCGATACCAGCGCTCAGCTGGCGCCGACGATGCGTGGTTCCGGCTCCAGAGTGATGCCGAGGCGGGCCTCGACATCGTCACGGACCAGGCGGGCAAGAGCCCAGAGTTCGGCGCCAGTGGCGCCGCCGTGGTTGACCAGGACCAGGGCGTGCTGCTCGCTGATGCCGGCGGCACCGAGCCGACGACCCTTGTGGCCGCAATGTTCGATCATCCAGGCGGCGCTGAGCTTCACCTGTCCCGGCTCATCGGTCGGCCAGATCGGCAGGTCGGGCTGGTGATCACGAATGAACTGGGCCTGCAGCTCCGGCACGATCGGGTTCTTGAAGAAGCTGCCGGCATTGCCGAGCACGGCCGGGTCCGGCAGTTTGCGGCGCCGGATCGAGCAGACCGCATCGAACACCTGTCGTGGTGTGGGTCGTTCGATACCGGTCGTGGCCAGCTCGGCGCGAACGCCGGCATAGTCGAGCAACGGTGCCGGTTGCCGCGACAAGCGCAGTTCCAGCGCCGTGATCAGCCAGCGCCCGCGCTCGCGCTTGAATCGGGAATCCCGATAGTCGAATCGGCACTGGTCCGGCTCCAGACGCACGATGTCTGCGCACTCGCGGTCATAGGCTTCGACTGCGACAACGCGGCGGTCCAGTTCGACGCCATAGGCGCCGATATTCTGCACCGGTGCGGCACCGACCGAGCCCGGAATCAGGGCGAGATTCTCCAGGCCAAACAGATCCTGTTGCAGACACCAGACGACCAGTCGGTGCCAGTTCTCGCCGGCGCCGACGCGGATGCGGACGTCATCACCATCCTCGTCCAGAATCGCGATGCCGGGCAAAAGAGGGCGCACGATCGCGCCCGGCCAGTCGCCTATGAACAGCATGTTGCTGCCCTCTCCGAGGGCGAGCCAGGGCAGGGCGCGGGATTCGATCTGCGCGAACAGGTCGGGCAGCGCTACCACCGAATGCAGTTCAGCCAGCAGTGCCGCCGTGGCCTCGACAGCAAAAAAGTTCAGGTGTTTGAGCGTGGCGTGCTCGTGAACGACGAGTGCTGGAACTTCGGGAGCAGTCACGCCGGTCGAGCCCGACCGTGCGCGAGCAGCGATTGCACGCATTCGCCGACCAGGGCAGGGCCGTGGTAGACCAGCCCGCTATAGCACTGCACGAGACTGGCGCCGGCCTGAACCTTGCGTACGGCATCGACACCAGAGCAGATGCCGCCGACACCGATCAAAGGCAGGGCCGAACCGAGTCGGTTGTACATGCCCTGAAGGATCGCGGTTGAGGTCGCCAGCAGCGGCCGGCCGGACAGGCCGCCGGTTTCGCCAGCATGGCGGTGACTGTCGATGCCGGGGCGTGTAACCGTGGTGTTGGTGCAGATCACGCCGTCGATGCCGCTGGCCAGAACCACGACCGCGATGCCGTCGAGATCGGCATCGTCGAGATCGGGCGCGATCTTCAACAGCAGGGGTACACGCCGGCCATGCTGGCCGGCAAGTTGTTCCTGGCGCTCTCGCAGGGTGAACAGGAAGCGCCTCAGCGTTTCCTCCTCCTGCAGGTCACGCAGGCCACGGGTATTTGGCGAGGATATGTTGACCGTGACATAGCTCGCCAGCGGATAGACCCGCTCCAGACAGAACAGGTAGTCATCGACCGCACGGTCGTTCGACGTATCTCGGTTCTTGCCGATGTTGATGCCGAGAACGCCGTGGTAGCGGGTCTGTTCGACATTGCGGACCAGGGCGTCGACCCCGGCGTTGTTGAAGCCGAGGCGGTTGATCAGCGCCTGATGCTCGGGCAGGCGGAACAAGCGGGGCGGTGGATTGCCCTGTTGTGCTCGCGGCGTCGTCGTACCGATCTCGATGAAGCCAAAGCCCAGCGCCGCCAAGGCATCGATATGGGCGCCATTCTTGTCCAGTCCGGCCGCCAGACCGACCGGGTTGGCAAACTCCAGCCCGAACACCCGCACCGGCAGGGCGTCGACGCGCTGTCGCGTCAGGCCGAGTCGATGCCCGGCATCGAGCAGGCGCAGGGTCAGCCGATGCGCCCGCTCGGGCTCAAACGCGAACAGCAATGGCCGCAAAAATCGATACATCACCTGGTGCACCACCCCTGGTGGTAGTTGCGGTTTGGCGGCGCCTGCGCGCCGCCGCTCCAGCTCAAAGATCGAACTTGATGCCCTGGGCCAGCGGCAGGGCGTCGGAGTAATTGATCGTATTGGTTTGCCGGCGCATGTAGACCT